>DATDCR010000514.1:0-3590 GCA_036524215.1 Burkholderiales bacterium | reverse complement strand
TCTAGAACCGATGCGTGATGCTGACGAAGTACGTGCTCGGGTCCGAACCAGGGAACGGCGTGTTGGCAGGCCGCACCAAGCCACCGTCTTGTACCGGCGGGGCGCCCGTCCAGGTGAACACCGCAGCCGGATCGTTCTTGATGGCCGCATAGCCAATGCCAATGTTGGTGCGCTTCGAGAACCGGTGCTCGTAGCCGATGTTGTACTCCTTGGCACCGTTGTCGTTCGAAGGCGAGGCAGCCGTCGGCGTGGCGCCGCAGGTGCCCGCTCCGGAGTAGTCACCTTCGATGTCCTTGGCGACGGCGTACGACGCCTTGATCGCCCCGGGACCGACCGGGACCGACAACGCGACGCCATATTGCTTGGCACGGCAGTCGGAGGCAGCGGCTTTGTACGTCATGCGCTCATAGGCGAGGCCAACATCCGCCACGCCAAAGTTCCAGCCGCCTTTGATGGCATAACCGGTGTCGCTCTTGCCGATCGTGGTGAAGTCCTTGTGACGATCGAACGCAACGCCTACGCGCGCGCGACCGCCCATGCCCGCCCACTGTGCCGACGCCGAATACATCGAGGGATCGGCGGTAGTGACCCCAGCGCCGCCACCCGTCGCCTTGCCTTCGTTCGTCTGGTACATCCACTTGATCTGCACGCCGCTGAACACCGGCGACTGGTAGAAGATCGACTGCGAAGCACGGCGCCAGAACGCGTGGCCGATGCCGCCGGCCGCCTCAACCGCGTCGCAGATGCCTGCTGCCGGCGAGCGCCCGGCGTTCGTGCAGTTCGGGTTCGGTGCCGTACCGGTCGTCTCGCGACGGCCGATGATCGACGTGACCGGGCCCCAGAAACCAGCATTGCCGACGCCCCACAGCGCATCGAGGTCCGCCCACGGCGTGGTCCACTGGCCGAGGAAGACGTTGCCGAATGCGCCCTGGATGCCAGCGGCGGAGTTACGCGAGGCCGGAGTGATCGCAACGTTGTTCGACCGCTCCATCGGCGCGTTCTGCTCGATCTGGAACCAGGCCGTCAGGCCGCCACCGAGGTTCTCACGGCCGCGCAAGCCGTAGTTCGATGCGCCCTGGGCCACGTCCCATTTCGACACGCTGGGCTCGCCCGCCGTGCCTTCCGTGTACTTGAACTTGCCGAAGGCCAAGTTGATCGTGCCGTACACCTCGACGCTCGATTGCGCGAGCGCGATGCACGGCGCGGCCAAGGCTCCGGCCACTGCCATGGTTAGAAGTTTCTTCTGCATGCCTTGCTCCTCTCTGGTTTAAACCAGGCGAGCGCCGAATCGGCCCCCCGCCAACCCCTCAGTCGAGAAGTCGAAGGCAGTGTGCCGAATTGCCTATGGCGGACCAAGGATGCCGCTGTTCCTCCTGCCGAAACAGCGCCGGGGCGTTGCAAATAACCAACAGGAATTGCTGCATTGCAGCAGAGGGATCAGCCGGCGAACAAAGCCGAAAGCGCCTCGCCGGGGTCTTTCGCGCGCATGAATGCCTCGCCGACCAGGAACGCATTCACGCCGGCGGCCCGCATTCGCGCGACGTCGGCCGCCGAGAGAATGCCGCTTTCCGTGACGACCAGGCGGTCCGAAGGCACCGCGCCGAGCAGATCGAGCGTGGTCTGGAGGCGGGTGTCGAAGGTTTTCAGGTTGCGGTTGTTGATGCCGATCAACGGCGTGCGCAGCGTTAGCGCATGGCGCAGCTCGCCGCCATCGTGCACTTCGACCAGTACCGCCATGCCGAGGTCCAGGGCGACGTGCTCGAACTCGCGCATCTGCGCTGCGGAAAGACACGCCGCGATGAGGAGGATGCAGTCCGCGCCGAGCGCGCGCGATTCGAACACCTGGAAAGGGTCGATCATGAAATCCTTGCGCAGGACAGGCAGCGTGCACGCTACACGCGCCAGCGCAAGATGTTCGGCGTGTCCGCGGAAGAACTGCTCGTCGGTCAGGACCGAGATGCACGCCGCACCGGCGCGCTGGTAGCTGCGCGCGATGGCGGCCGGATCGAAGTCTTCGCGCAGTACGCCGCGCGACGGGCTCGCTTTCTTGATTTCGGCGATCACGGCCGGGTTCCTGGCGCGCAAAGCGCCGACGAAGTCCCTTGGCGCGCCGGCCGCGCGTGCGCGCTCTTCCATGCTGGACAGGGAGGAACGCGCAAGCGCCTTCGCCACCTCGGCGCGCTTCACTTCGACGATGCGCTGCAGGATGGTCACGCGCTCTTCAGCTTGCGCGTAAAGGCAATGAAGTCGTCCAGCTTCTGCTTGGCGCCGCCGCTCTTGATGGCCTGGCTCGCTCGATCCACGCCGTCCTTGAGCGATTTCGCGAGCCCGGCAACGTAGATCGCCGCGCCGGCATTGAGCGCCACGATGTTATGCGCCGGTCCCGGCTGGTTTTCCAGCACCGCCTGGATCATGGCCTTCGATTCGTCGACCGTGGTCACCTGAATGGCGCGGCGGTCATAAAGCTCCAGGCCGAATTGCGACGGATGCAGGTTGTACTCGAGCACCTCGCCGTTCACGAGCTCGCCGACCATGGTCTCGCCGGAAATCGAGATCTCGTCGAGGGAATCGAGCCCGTACACCACCATCACATGCTTCGATCCCAGGCGTTGCAGCACCCGCACCTGGATGCCGACCAGGTCGGGATGGAAGACGCCCATCACCTGGTTTTTCGCACCGGCCGGGTTGGTGAGGGGACCCAGGATGTTGAAGATGGTGCGCACGCCGAGCTCCTTGCGCACGGGCGCCGCGTACTTCATGGCCGCGTGATGCGCCGGAGCGAACATGAAACCGATGCCGATGGTCTGCAGCGCCTGCCCGGTCTGGGCCGGCGTGAGATTGATGTTCGCCCCAAAGGCTTCGAGCACTTCCGCGCTGCCCGAGGAGGAGGACACCGAGCGCCCCATGTGCTTGGCGACCTTGGCGCCCGCGGCGGCGGCAACGAAAGCGGCGCACGTGGAGACGTTGAACGTATGCGCCGAATCGCCGCCGGTGCCGCACGTGTCGACGAGGTGCCGGTCGTCGGCGACCTCGACCGGCGTGGCGAGCTCGCGCATCACCTGCGCGGCCGCCGCGATCTCGCCGATCGTCTCCTTCTTGACGCGAAGACCCATGATGAAGCCGGCGATCTGCGCCGGCGTCAGCTCGCCGCGCATGATCTGCCGCATGATGTGCAGCATCTCGTCGTGGAACACCTCGCGGTGCTCGACGGTGCGCTGGATCGCTTCGGCGACCGTGATCTGCTTCATGTTCTGACTCCCCCTGCCGGAATCGTGGTTGTCGATCATCAGCACCGCTAGGGTGCCCTGGCTTGCTGCTGCTACTTGGGTTCGCCGTGGTTCGGCCCGGCGCGGCCGTAGAGCGGATTAGGCGGTTGGCGAACGCCAGCGCCAGAAGAGGTGCTCGGGAAGCATCGATGACTTCACGAGGGGCATTCTAGCCGAGAATATTTGCGTCATGGGCGAGAAGAAGCGGCGTGCCGCCGCGGCGGTGGCGGGCAAAGGGAGCGAAGGCGCGGCGCTGGCGCACGCCCGGCGAGCACAGTCGCTCGCGGCGCAATCCGCGTTTGGACCGGCGCTCGGTGAGATGGT
>DATDCR010000513.1:0-1509 GCA_036524215.1 Burkholderiales bacterium | reverse complement strand
AGCTTCTCGAGCGCTCGCTCGGCGAATGACCGACGAGCAGTACATGCGGCGCGCCCTGGAGCTCGCGCGCCGCGCGGAGGAGGAGGGCGAGGTGCCGATCGGCGCCATCGTCGTCCTCCAGGACGAAATCATTGGAGAGGGCTGGAACCGGCCCATCGCCGCCAGCGACCCCACGGCGCACGCCGAGATCCAGGCGATGCGCGCGGCGTCTCTTTCAGCGAAGAATTACCGGCTCACGGGCGCGACGCTCTACGTCACGCTCGAGCCGTGCGACATGTGCGTCGGCGCCATGTTCCATGCGCGCATCGCGCGGACGGTTTACGGCGCGACCGATCCCAAGAAGCTCGTGCTGAAGAATCAGGTGAAGCTCGAGGGCGGCGTCCTCGCGGCCGAATGCGGCGCGGTGCTGAGCAAGTTCTTCGCATCGCGCCGATGAACATCGTCATCGACGCCGGCAAGCAGGAGTTGACTCTGTTCGATGGTTCGAGGGCGGTGAAGCGCTACAGCGTTTCAACCGCCAAGAACGGACTGGGGGAGCAGAACGGCAGCTTCTGCACGCCGCGCGGCCGGCACATCATCCGCGCCAAGATCGGCGCCGGCCAGCCGGCGGGGGCGGTACTGGTGCGCCGGCGTCCGAGCGGAGAAATCTGGACGCCCGAGCTGCACGCGAAGTATCCGGGGCGCGACTGGATCCTGACGCGCATCCTCTGGCTTTCCGGCTGCGAGCGCGGGAAGAACCGGCTCGGCGACGTCGACACCATGCGCCGCTATATCTACATCCACGGCTCGCCCGAGACCGCCGAGATGGGCAAGCCCGGCTCGATCGGCTGCATCCGCATGCGGAACCAGGACATCATCGAGCTTTTCGAGCTGGTGCCGCCTTATACGCCGGTCGAGATCCGCGGCTGAGCTCGCGGTGGCGGAAGCAGTCGACGGTATGGTCGTTCACCATGCCGACCGCCTGCATATAGGCGTACATGATGGTCGAGCCGACGAACGTGAAGCCGCGCTTCTGCAGGTCCTTGCTGAGCGCGTCCGACTCGGCGGTCTTCGCAGGCACTTGCCCCGCCTTCCAGCGGTTCTGCATCGGCCGGCCGTCGACGAATCGCCAGACGTAGCGGTCGAAGCCGCCGAACTCGTCCTGCACGGCGAGGAAGGCGCGCGCGTTCTTCGCCGCCGCAGCGATCTTCAGCCGGTTGCGCACGATGCCGGGGTTCTTCAAGAGCCGCGCCGCTTCGCGCTGGCCGTAGCGAGCGACGCGCTGCGGGTCGAAGCCGGCGAACGCCTCGCGGTAAGCCTCGCGCTTGCGCAGGATCGTGATCCAGGAAAGGCCGGCCTGCGCGCCTTCGAGCAGCAGGAACTCGAAGTGCGTGCGCTCGTCATGCACCGGCACACCCCATTCCTCGTCGTGGTAGCGCATGTAGAGCGGGTCCGTGCCGCACCAGCCGCAGCGCTGCGTCACGTGAAGAGGGCGCGCAGCTTCTCGCGGTCCGGATGCATCACCACGCC
>DATDCR010000512.1:0-2005 GCA_036524215.1 Burkholderiales bacterium | reverse complement strand
CACCACGCTGCCGATCTACGCGGTCCGAATCGATCGCGACTGGCGTGCCCTCGGCGTACTGAAGGAAGCTGCAATCATCTGGTT
Organism: Burkholderiales bacterium; assembly: GCA_036524215.1. GTDB lineage: Bacteria > Pseudomonadota > Gammaproteobacteria > Burkholderiales > SG8-39 > SCGC-AG-212-J23. The sequence goes on along the minus strand of DATDCR010000512.1, from coordinate 1,921 downwards.
CTGGATCGGCCCGCACAGCGAATACGAGAGGGTGCTGTCCAAGCTGTAGGTGCCTTTCCTTAGGCGCGTCCCGCCACTACCCCAGTAGTCAGGCTCACCCCCTGAGCCACCACCCCCCGCACAATTGGGCCCGTCTTCCGCCCCCCTGTTAAGGGGGGAAGCGAGCTTTTGGCGAGCAGGGGGTTTGGTTTTGTCTCTTACTCATCACGCCCGTATCCGCATGCAGCAGCGAGGCATCTCCGCCGCCGCCCTCGAAGCGCTCCTCGACTTCGGCCGCGCGAAGCCCGCCGGCAACGGCCGCGAGATCGTCTTCTTCGCCAGGAAGGCGCGCCGCGTGGGGTCAGGTTCGGAATTTGAAAAGCTTCGCGTCCCCAGGTTTACGAACCTGACCCCGAATTTGATTCGCAACCTGACCCCGAATTCAAAAACCTACGCCATCCTCGAATCGGACGGAACGGTAATCACGGTCGGCCATCGCTACCGCCGCATTCCTCGCGGCCGCTGATCGAAACTCTCCTTAAGACTCCGCGATCTTCGTTACGCGGGAGACATTTGGTGGCAGACTCCAACCAAGGGGGGCACATGCCCAGAATGATCATCATCGACGCGGCCGAAGAAGTCGCGTGCCCGAAGTGCGCGCACACGTTCGCACTCTCGGAAGGAATCTCCCGCCAGGCGATCGAGCGCCACGCCGAGGACTTCGACCAGCAGCTCGCCCAGCGCGCCAAGCAGCTCGAGGCCGACCTCGCCGCCGAAGCCAAGCGCCGCGCCGAGCGCGAGGCCGCGCGCGAGATCAGCCTGCTCAAGGAAACTCTCGCCTCCGCCGAACAAGCCGCCGCCTCCGCGAAACAAGCCGTCGCCTCCGCGAAAGCGGAGGCCCAGTCCCAGCTCGAAAAAGCCCGCACCGAAGCCGCCGCCGCGGCCCGCGAAGCATTCGAGCTGGACCTGAAGAGCACCAGGGAAGCGCTCGCCGCCAAGGAAGACGCGCTCTCCAGGTTCCGCGCCGAGGAGCTCGACCTCCGCCGCAAGCTCCGCGAGGCCGACGACGCCCGCCGCAACCAGGAGCTCGACTACCAGCGCAAGCTCGATGACGAGCGCCGGCGCATCCAGGAAAGCTCGCGCACCGCGGCCGCCGAGGAATTCAGCCGCAAGGAAGCGCAGATGCGCGCGCAGATCGAGTCCGCGCAGCGCGAGGCCGCCGACCTCAAGAGGAAGCTCGAGCAGGGCTCGCAGCAGCTCCAGGGCGAGGCGCTCGAGGCGGGCCTCGAGGAGATGCTGCGCGCCGCCTTCCCGATGGACGAGATCGCCGAGGTGCCGAAGGGCGTGAGCGGCGCGGATCTCCTGCAGCGCGTGCGCTCGGCCTCGGGACAGATCTGCGGCACGATCGTGTGGGAGGCGAAGCAGACCAAGGCCTTCCAGGCCGCGTGGCTGCAGAAGCTGAAGGACGACCAGCAGGCCGTCGGCGCCGAGATCGCCGTGCTCGTCACCTCCACGATGCCGAAGGATGTGCGCGAGCCTTTCGTGCGTCAGGCCGACGTGTGGGTGACCGGCTTCGCCGCGGCGCGTCCGCTCGCCGAGGCGCTTCGCGTCACGCTCGTCGAGATGCACAAGCTGCGGCAGGCGAACCTCGGCCGCAGCGAGAAGATGGCGCTCGTCTACGAGTACATCTGCAGCCCGCAGTTCGCGCAGAAGGTGAAGAGCGTGGTCGAGGGCTTCCGCGTGATGCGCGAGGAGCTCGAGGCCGAGCGCGCCGCGATGACGCGGATCTGGAAGAAGCGCGAGATGCAGCTACAGCGGATGACGAGCGGGATGCTGGGGGTTGTGGGGGATTTGCAGGGGATCGGGGATGACGTGTTAGCCGGGTCTCCGGCTATTGCATCTTTGCCAGGCGCAGAAGAAGTGCTGTCCGATGAATCCGCGG
>DATDCR010000511.1:0-4287 GCA_036524215.1 Burkholderiales bacterium | reverse complement strand
GGGGTAGCGTTCCATCACGAGCGGGTCATGGCCCGGGATGATGTGCTCGGGCGACGCGGCGAGCGCGAGCAGGCGCTGGTAGCCGTCCACCATGTCCGCGACCGACCATACGATCGGGAACGGGCGCCCCTGTTCCATGTTGGCGTAGAAGTGGCTCGCGTCGGAGGCGAGCACGACCCAGCCCCGCCGCGTTGCGACGCGCACGACTTGGAGGCCCATCGTATGGCCGCCGATCAGATGCAGCGACACGCCGGGCGCGAGCTGGCTGTCGCCGTGGTGGAAGCGCACGCGCCCGGCATAGACCTGCCGCACCACGCCGACCACATCCTCTACCTCGAAGGCACCGCGAAAGCAATCGCTGCACATGTAGCGCCCGGTGGCATAGCGCATCTCGAGCTCCTGCAGATGGAGCGTCGCCGCCGGGAAAAGCTCGAAATTGCCGACATGGTCGTAGTGCAGATGGGTGATCACCACGTCTCGAACGCGTCCGGCGTCCACGTCCAGCAACGAAAGCGCCTGCGCCGGGCATCGCAGGTGGTCGCGTCCGCGCTTCGAAGCCATCGCGGCGGAAAAACCCGTGTCGACGACGATTTCCTGTCCGTTGCCGCGGATCAGCCAGACGAAGTAATCGAGCGGCATCGGCCGCTCGTGCGGATCGCCGCCGATGAAGTTCTCTGCCGCGCGCCGCGCGTGGTGCGCGTACTTCAGCGCATACACTTCGTAGCGCGGCTCGCTCACGTCAGCGTCACCTTCGCAAACTTGCGCTTGCCGACCTGGAGCACATAGGTGCGTCCGCGCTCGGCGCGTTGCGACCGGTCGGAAAGGCGCTCGCCGTCGACCTTGACGCCGCCCTGCTCGATCAGGCGGTTGGCTTCCGAGGTGCTTTCCACCAGCGCGGCGAGCTTGAGCACCTGCGCGAAGGTGGTGGCCCCCGCCGCACTCACCTTCACCTCGGGCATCTCATCCGGCAAGGCGCCGTGGCGGAAACGCTGCTCGAAGTCCGCCTCCGCGTCCTGCGCGGCCTTTGCGCTGTGGAAGCGCGCCACGATCTCCTTGGCGAACGCGGCCTTGGTGTCGCGCGGATTGCGGCCTTGCTCGACCTCCTTCTTCCGCTGCGCCACGGCTTGCGGCGACTCGAACGAGAGCAGCCCGATGTAGCGCCACATCAGCGCGTCCGAAATCGACATCAGCTTGCCGAACATCTCGCGCGGCGGCTCGGCGATGCCGACGTAATTGCCGAGGGACTTCGACATCTTGTCGCGCCCGTCGATGCCCTCGAGGAGCGGCATGGTGAGGATGCACTGCGGCTCCTGGCCGTAATCCTTCTGCAGCTCGCGGCCCACGAGCAGATTGAACTTCTGGTCGGTGCCGCCGAGCTCCACGTCGGCTTTCATCGCCACCGAGTCGTAGCCCTGCATCAGCGGATAGAGCAGCTCGTGCACCGCGATCGGCTGTCCGCCGCGGAAACGCTTGCTGAAGTCGTCGCGCTCGAGCAGCCGCGCCACGGTATAGCGCGAAGCGAGGCGGATCATGCCTTCGGCGCCGAGCTTGTCCGACCATTCGGAGTTGAAGAGGATCTGCGTGCGCTCCGGGTCGAGGATCTTGAAGACCTGGTCGCGGTAGCTCTGCGCGTTCTGCAGGATTTCTTCGCGCGTCAGAGCCGGACGCGTCTGATTCTTCCCCGTCGGGTCGCCGATCATGCCGGTGAAATCGCCGATCAGGAACTGCACCTGGTGGCCGAGCTGCTGGAAGTCGCGCAGCTTGTTGATGACCACCGTATGGCCCAGGTGAAGGTCGGGCGCCGTGGGATCCAAGCCAAGTTTCACACGCAGCGGGCGCCCGCTTGCCAACTTTTTGGCGAGCTCCTCCTCGACGATGAGCTCTTCGCAGCCCCGACGGATGGTCTGAATGGCCTGCTCGATGGACAACATATTCGGTTTGCCGCGCGCGGGAGCTTTGCTAGACTCCGCAGGCTTCTGAATAAAAAGGGATTCTAGCCGATCCATGCACTACTCCGGGACGCTCAGGCGGACCGCTGCGATCCTCGCCCTGGGCGCCTCGGGTGTGGTCGCCGCATTTGCCACCATCGCGCCGAGCGATGACGTGGCCGCGGTTCCGCCAACGACGGTTCTGGTCGAGACGCTCGCGCTTCACGCGAGCGAAGTGCAGCCGCCGGCAGACTACATTCGCGAGGAGCAGTTCCGTCACGGCGATACCCTGCCGGCCTTTCTGGCGCGGCTCGGCATCGAGCAATCCGAAACCTCGCGCCTCGCGCGCATGCCCGCGCTGCGCGCACTGCGTCCGGCCACTTATGTCCGGGCGCAGGTCGACGGCGACGGCAAGCCGAAATCAATCAGCTTCCTCAGCGGGCGTGAAACGCTGGTCCGGGTGGACGCGCAAGGCGAAGGCTATCGTGGCGCCGAGGAACCGGCGGCGCTGGAAACGCGCGTGATGATGGGCTCGAGCGTGATCCGCAGCTCGCTCTTCGCGGCCACCGATGCGGTCGGCATCCCGGACAGCGTGGCGATGCAGCTCGCCGACGTGTTCGGCGGCGACATCGATTTCTATCGCGACCTGCGCAAGGGCGACCGCTTCACGGTCGTCTACGAGCTCCACTATCTCGGCGGCCGGCCGGTACGCGCGGGACGCCTGCTTGCGGCGGAATTCGTCAACCAGGGCCGCGCGCTGCGCGCCGTGCAGTTCGCTAACAGCTATTACGCGCCGGACGGGCGCAATTTGCGCAAGGCGTTCCTGCGGGCGCCGCTCGAGTTCTCACGCGTTAGCTCGGGCTTCGGGATGCGCATGCATCCGATCCAAAGCACCTGGAAGGCCCACAAGGGCCTCGACTACGCCGCGCCGACCGGCACGCGCGTGCGCGCCGTAGGCGATGCGCTGGTCGAATACGCCGGGCCGAAGGGCGGCTACGGCAACGTCGTGATCCTGCGCCATAACGGCCAGTACTCCACCGTCTACGCGCATCTCAGCCGCATCGCGGTGAAGCGCGGCGCTCGTGTCGCGCAGAACGATACGATCGGCTTTGTCGGCCAGACCGGCTGGGCAACCGGCCCCCATCTGCACTACGAGTTCCGCATTGCCGGCCAGGCGCGCAACCCGATGTCGATCGCGCTGCCGGCCGCGCAGCCGGTGCCCGCGCAGCAACTGGCCGCGTTCCAGCTGCTCGCCGAGCCGCTCGTGGCGCGGCTCGACCTGCTCGCGAACACCAACCTCGCGCTGCTGGACTAGGTAAGAGCTAGACGGAGAAGGACGATCCGCAACCGCAGGTGCTCTGCGCGTTGGGGTTCTTGATGACGAACTGGGCTCCCTCGAGCCCTTCCTGGTAGTCGATTTCCGCACCGAGCAGGTACTGGTAGCTCATCGGATCGATCAGCAGGGTGACGCCGTGCTTTTCCATCACGGCGTCGTCTTCGTTCTTCACTTCGTCGAACGTGAAGCCGTACTGGAAGCCGGAGCAGCCGCCGCCCGTGACGAACACGCGCAGCTTGAGCTCGGGGTTGCCTTCTTCCTCGATCAGTTGCTTCACCTTGTTGGCCGCGTTATCGCTGAAGACCAGCGGGGCCGGCATTTCGCTAACAACACTCATCTTGGCTCCTATTATCCCCTCGAATCACCCGCCCGAGGCGAGCTTCAGCTCTACACCCTTCATCTCGCTCGCTTCGTGCACCAGGCGGCCTTCGACCACGGCGCCCTGATGGACTTCGATGGTCTTGTAATGCACGTCGCCTTTGACCTTGGAACCCGCCTGGAGTTCGAGCGTCTCCGTCGCCGTCACCGGGCCGTTGATCGTGCCGTTCACGACAATGTGCGCCGCCAGCACTTCGCCGTCGATGCGGGCCTCGGAAGACACCACCAGCGTGCCGGGCTGCTCGGCCAGCGCCGCGACGTTTCCCCGCACCATTCCATCCACGCGCAGCCCGCCGCTGAAAACAACGTTGCCCTCGATGCGCGTCGTGGCGCCGATCAGGCTGTCGATGCGGTTTTGCGGCTTGCTTGGCTTGTTGAACATGCTTGCCTCCCTTGCGCCTAAGGCTTCGCGGTCTGCGTCGCGCGGGCCTGGCTCGACCCGCTCTCGTACACGCGCACCGTGACGTTCTCCACTTTCGCCTTCGGATCGACCCGGAAAGTGCCCTTGTCAGAAATTGAGTGAATACATGAATTGGAATGATTATGCTGAGATCACCCAGCAGACGATCGATTTATTCAGCCAGGCTTCCAACAATAAAATGAATTTTGTGGTCGTCAATACGACCATTGAGACCAGCGGGTGGC
>DATDCR010000510.1:0-11832 GCA_036524215.1 Burkholderiales bacterium | reverse complement strand
GGAAGCGGTTCACGCTTCTCTTACGGGCGGCTCTTCAACGTGCCGGCTTTTCACTGAAGGGTCTTCAGTGTCCCTTTGGGCAGCGGCACCTGCACCGCCGAGCGCTGCACCACGATCTCCGTGTTCGGCGCGATTTCCAGGGTGACGTACTGGTCGGCGAGCTTCGTGATCCGGCCGACGACGCCGCCGGCGGTGACGACCTCGTCGCCCTTCTGCAGCGCCTCGATCATCGCCTTCTGTTCCTTGGCGCGCTTCATCTGCGGGCGGATCATGAGGAAGTAGAGCAGCACGAACATCAGGATGATGGGCAGGAAGCCCATCAAGCCGCCGTCGGCGCCGCCCACGGATTGGGCGTATGCAGGGGAGATGATCACTGCGGATCCTCGTTAGGGAACTGCGCGGATTGCTCGTTGGAAAGCGCGGGATTATAGCCCCTTCGTTCCTCGAGCAGCCGCTGCGCCGTCGAGGCGAGCGTGCCGGCCTCGATGGCGGCGCGCAGCGTGCGCATCAGCTCCTGGTAATAGTGCAGGTTGTGCAGCGTGTTGAGCCGCGCGCCGAGGATTTCATTCGAGCGCTGCAGGTGGTGCAGGTAAGCGCGCGAGAAGTGCCGGCAGCCGTAGCAGCTGCAGCGCTCGTCGAGCGGGCCCGGATCGTCCCGATGGCGCGCATTGCGGATCTTCACGTCGCCGAAGCGCGTGAACAGCCACCCGTTGCGCGCGTTGCGCGTGGGCAGCACGCAGTCGAAGAGATCGATGCCCGCGCTCACAGCCTCGATCAGGTCCTCCGGCGTGCCCATGCCCATCAGGTAGCGCGGCCGCGCCTCGGGCAGGCGCGGCACGATATGCGCGACGATGCGCGTGCGCTCCTCGGCCGGCTCGCCGACCGACAGGCCGCCGATCGCGTAGCCGTCGAAACCGATGTCCTCCAGGCTGCGCAGCGATGCGTCGCGCAGGCGCTCGTACATGCCGCCCTGCACGATGCCGAACAGGGCGTTGCTCCCCTTCCACGCCGCCTTCGAGCGCTCGGCCCAGCGCATCGAAAGCTGCATCGAGCTTTCCGCTTCCGCCTCGGTCGCCGGGAAAGGCGTGCATTCGTCGAACACCATGGCGATGTCGGAATTGAGCACCTGCTGGATGCGCATCGATTCCTCGGGCGTGAGGAACAGCCGATCGCCGTTCACCGGCGAGGCGAAGCGCACGCCTTCCTCGCTGATCTTGCGCAGCGCGCCGAGGCTGAATACCTGGAAGCCGCCCGAGTCCGTGAGGATCGGGCCCGGCCAGCCCATGAAGCGATGCAGGCCGCCATGCTTGGCGATCACCTCGAGGCCGGGACGCAGCCACAAGTGGAACGTATTGCCGAGCACGATCTGCGCTCCGAGGGCCTGCAGCTCGGCGGGCGACATGGCCTTCACCGTGCCGTACGTGCCGACCGGCATGAAGGCCGGGGTATCGACGATGCCGTGCGCGAGCTCGAGCACGCCGCGCCGCGCGGCGCCGTCGCGATGGCTGAGCGAGAAGCGCAAGCTCATGCCGGCATCCCCGCGCGCCCCGCGGGCGGCGAGAATGCCCAGGCGAGGAGCGGCCGCAGCAGGCCCATCACGCCGAAGTAAAGCACGCCTGCCGCGAGCGCGCGCTGCGGCTCGCTCTCCCACACAGCGTTGCCGTTGAATCCGGCCGCCGCGCGCAGTGCGGCCGTGGCGCCGAGCTCGGGCACGTCCCAGGTGAGCGTGACGAACACCGTGCCGAGCCAAAGCGCCACGCTGCAGGTCCACAGGGCATACAGCAGGCCCGCGCTCAGGAGATCGGGCAGCGCTTTGGCGAGGTGGCACAGGGCGCTCACGCGCGCTCGATCAGCATGGCATCGCCGTAGGAAAAGAATCGATAGCGCTGCTCGACCGCGTGGCGATAGGCCTCGAGCACCCGCTCGCGGCCGGCAAACGCGCACACCAGCATGAGCAGCGTCGACTTCGGCAGATGGAAGTTGGTGAGCAGGCGCTGAACGACGCGAAAGCGGTACCCGGGGTAGATGAAAAGCTCGGTCTCGCCCTCGGCCTGCCCGCTGGCCGCGGCGCTCTCGAGCGCGCGCAACGTGGTCGTGCCGACGGCGAGCACCCGGCGATCGGCGAGCGCGCGCTGCGTGGCGGGCGGGATGCTGTAGCGCTCCCGGTGCATGCGGTGCGCCTGCACCTCGTCGACGCGGACCGGCTGGAAGGTGCCGAATCCGACATGCAGGGTGAGCGTCGCGACGCGAGCACCACGCTGCCGCAGGCGCTCGAGCATCGCGCCATCGAAATGCAGGCCCGCGGTCGGCGCGGCGACCGCGCCGGGCTGCGTGGCGTACACGGTCTGGTAGCGCTGCGCGTCTTCGGCCTGCGCCGGGTGCGTGATGTAAGGCGGCAACGGCACCGTGCCGTGCTGCTCCAGCACGCGCTCCACATCGTCGGAGAAGGCCACGCGGTAGAGCTCGCCTTCGCGTCCCTGCACCGTGGCCTTGATGTCGTCGCCAATCAGGACCTCGGTGCCGGGCTTCGGCGCGTGACCGGCGCGCATCAGCGCGAGCGCCTCTCGCGGCGCGCCAATGCGCTCGACGAAAATTTCCACCCGCCCGCCGCTCGGCTTGCGGCCGAAAAGGCGCGCCTTGATGACGCGCGTGTCGTTCAGCACGACGGCGTCGCGCTCGTCGACCAGGCCCGGCAGGTCTTCGAAGCGAAGATCGTTCAGCGTGCCGCGCGCCGCATCGAGATGCAGCAGGCGGCTCGCGGTGCGCTGCGGGGCGGGGTGCTGAGCGATGAGTTCGGCGGGCAGGGCGTAGTCGAACTCGGAGACGAGCATCCGGCGGCAATTATAATTTGCGCTCGCTCTGAAGGACCGAAGCACAACGGCAGGCCGGAATGGCGGAACCGGTAGACGCAGCGGACTCAAAATCCGCCGGTGGCAACACCATGAGAGTTCGAGTCTCTCTTCCGGCACCATCGGATAAATGTAAAAAAACCTGCGGACGCGGGACAATCCGTATGGACACCACAGGGGGGCGGGCGTAGGCTTTTCGCGCAATCCGCATTCGGGGGAGGGGCGATGGCCAAGGCGCAGGTGAGGGTCCTGCCTTCGGCGAAAAACACGGTGATGGTGGTCGACGACCAGTCGACGGGCCGCGCGATTCTCGAGCAGGTGGTGCGCAGCCTCGACGAGCGTGTGGTGGTCGAAGGCTTCGCGCGCCCAGTCGATGCCGTCGTGTGGGCGACGCGCCACGTCGCCGACCTGGTGCTGGTCGATTACATGATGCCGGAAATGGACGGCATCGAGTTCGTCAAGCGCCTGCGCGCGCTGCCGGGCTACGAGCACGTACCGATCGTCATGGTGACGGTGCACGACGACCGCAAGGTGCGCTATGCCGCGCTCGACGCCGGCATCACCGATTTCCTCACCAAGCCGGTCGATGCGCGCGAATGCCTGGCGCGCTGCCGCAACCTGCTCACGCTTCGCCGGCAGCATGTCGTGCTCGACGACCGGCGCCGGCTGCTCGAGCACATGGTCGAGGATGCAACGCGCGAAGTACGCGAGCGCGAGAAGGAAACCCTGCTGCGGCTCGCGCGGGCGGGCGAATTCCGCGACGAGGAGACCGGCTACCACCTGATTCGCATGGCACGTTATTCGCGCCTCATCGCGAATGCGCTTGGCTTGAGCTTCGACGAGGCGGAAACCATCGAGCTGGCGGCGCCGCTGCACGATATCGGCAAGATCGGCATTCCCGACCAGATCCTGCTCAAGCCCGGCCGCCTCGATGCACCCGAGTGGGAGGTGATGCGGCGCCATCCCGTGATCGGGCATGAGATCCTCAAAGGCAGCGCATCGAAGTACGTGCGCATGGGCGCGCTGGTCGCGCTCGGCCACCACGAGAAATACGACGGCTCGGGCTACCCGAACGGGCTCGTCGGCGACCATATTCCCCTCTGCGCGCGCATCGTGGCGGTGGCCGACGTCTACGACGCGCTCACCTCGGTACGGCCCTACAAGAAGGCGTGGAAGAGCGAGCAGGCCTTCGAATACGTCACCAGCCAGGCCGGGCGCCACTTCGATCCGCGCACGGTCGAGGCGTTCGGCGGTATGAGGAAAGAAGTCCTTCAGATCCAGGACGAATGGCGCGATCCGACGGAATCCTGAGCCGGCTGCGCGCACGCATCGCGGCGCGCCCGGACACCGAGCACGAGCAGGCGATCGTGCGCCTGATCGTGGGCACGGTGCTTTTCTTCTACCTGCTGCCTGAAGCCTACACCGTAGCGAGCGATCTGGACTTCAGCCACAGCTACTGGGCCGTGATGCTGCTCTTCATGCTGTGCTCGGCGGCGATCCTCGTCGACTGTCTGCGCACGACCCGCATTTCGGTGAGCCGCCGCGTGGTCGCGGCGACCCTCGACATCAGCACCACCAGCTTCTTCATGGCGCAGACCGGCGCCTATGGCCTGCCGCTGTTCCTCGTCTACATCTGGGTAACGCTAGGCCAAGGCTTCCGCTACGGCACCGGCTACCTTCTCCTCTCGCTCGGCCTGAGCGTGGTCGGCTTCGCCGGCGTGCTTGCGCTGAGCGGCTTCTGGGAGGAATACCTCGGCCCCGGCATCGGCTTGATGATCGCCATGGTGGTGCTGGCGATGTACGTACGCTCGCTGGTCACGAAGCTGTTCGACGCGCTGGCCCGCGCCGAAGCGGCCAACCAGGCGAAGCGGCGCTTCATCTCGGTGGTGAGCCACGAAATGCGCACGCCGCTCAACGCCATCATCGGCATGGCCGACCTGCTGCGCGACACCTCGCTTACGCGCGAGCAGGCCGACATGCTGCAGACCCTGCGCAGCTCCTCGCGCGTGATGCTGGGTCTCATCGAGGACGTTCTCGACTTCTCCAAGATCGAGGCCGGCAAGGTGGTCCTCGAGAAGGCCGATTTCGACCTGCATGCGCTGGTCAACAGCACGTGCCGCATCGTCGCGGCGCAGGCGGCATCGAAAGGCGTCGACTTCGTCGTCTCCGTGATGCCGGAAGTCCCGCCGCTGTTGCGCGGCGATCCGCATTACCTGCGCCAGGTGCTGATCAACCTCGCCGGCAATGCCGTCAAGTTCACCGACCGTGGCAGCGTCACGGTGCACGTGTCGGCGCAATCCGAGACGCCGAGCACGGTGCGCCTCAAGTTCTCGGTGCGCGATACCGGCGTCGGCATTGCCCCCGAGGCGCAAGGCCGCATCTTCGAAAGCTTCACGCAGGCCGACGAGAGCACGACGCGCCGTTTCGGCGGCACGGGCCTTGGCACGACGATCGCCAAGCAGCTGGTCGGCTTGATGGGCGGCCGCATCGGCCTGGAGAGCGCCGTCGGCCTGGGAAGCACATTCTGGTTTGAAGTCGACCTCGGCAAGCAGCCGGAGCGCGGCGGCGCCGGCAGCGGCGAGCTCGCCGACGCCCGCATCTTGCTGATCGGCTTTCCGCCCGCCGAGCGTGCGCCGCTCGAGGAAGCGCTGTCCGGCTGGGGCGCGACGCCGGTGCCGGCGGAGAACATCGACCTCGCCGTGGAGCGCATCGTCGGCGAGATCAGCCGTGCGCAACCCTTCCACAGCGCGCTGATCTACGCGGCCGGCGAGGACCTGAAGAGCGCCCAACGCTTCCGCCGTGCGGCGCCCGATCCGGCCCCGCCGACCATCCTTGCCGTGCCTCGCGCGAGCGGCGTGGCGCGCTTCGATGCGCTGTCATCCGGCTTCGCCTCCGTGCTCGAGCTCCCCGTGGAGAAGCGGCAACTGTTCAACGTCCTGCACTCGGTAGCGGCTGGCGAGCAGGTGCATGAAGGGGTCGTGCGCCTGCGCGACTATGCGCAGCGCGGCGCGAGCGCCCGCAGGCTTCGCATCCTGGTCGCGGACGACAACCCCACCAACCGCGAAGTGCTCGGCAAGATCCTCGAGCGGGCCGGTCATGCCGTTACGCTCACGAACGATGGCGAACAGGCGCTCGATGCCTTCGAGCAGGAGCCGCACGATCTGGTGATCCTCGACCGCAACATGCCGCGCGTGAGCGGCATCGAGGCGCTGCAGGCGCTGCGGCTCATGACGCGCGGCCGCGAGCGCATTCCCGTCGTCATGCTCTCGGCCGACGTCACGCCCGAGGCGAAGAAGGAGGCGCTCGAGGCGGGAGCGGACGCTTTTCTCGCGAAGCCGGTGGAGGCGTTGAGGTTGCTGGACGAGATTCGTGCCCTGGCCGGCGCAAAGCAGGAAGCGCCACGCCGTGCCGAGCCGTTGCAGGTCGTGTCCCGGCCGGCCGCCCCGCAGGAGCCGGCGGCGGTGAATGAGGAGACCCTGGGACACCTCGAGGCGCTCGGCTCCTCGGTGGCCTTCGTCGAAAAGCTGATCGGCGTGTTCCTCGGCGACAACCAGGCGCTCCTTGCACGCATCGAGCAGTCTCTCGCCGGACGCAACTATCACGAGTTCCGTTCGCTGGTGCACGCGATGAAAGGATCCTCGGCCAGCATGGGCACCGATCGCCTGACGCGCCTTTGCGGCGAGCTCGGCGCCCTTTCCGACGCGGAGCTGCGGCTGCAGGCGCCGCGCCTGCTGCGCACGCTGAACGAGGAGCTCGCGCTCGCGCGCACGCAGCTCGAACGCTACCTCCAGGACCGCCGCCAATCGGCCGGATAGGGTGAACGCGCCGCAGCGATCGGCAGGCTGCGACGTTTCCGACGTTCGCCTGCGCGCACTCGACGGCTGCGAGCTCGCCGCCACGCTTTATGCACCCCCGGGCGTCGCCGCGCCCGCGCAAATTGCCGTCCTGCATTGCGGTGCCGGCATCGCGCAAATGCGTTATCGCCATTTCGCCTGCTTCGTCGCCCGTTGCGGGATCGCGCTGCTTACCTACGATTACCGCGGTGTCGGGCGCTCGCGGCCGGCGTCCTTGCGCGGCTATCCGGCGACGATCGAGGACTGGGCGCAATACGACTGCTCCGCCGCCATCGCCTGGCTGCGCGAACGTTATCCGCGCAGCGAAATGGTAGGCATCGCGCATTCGATCGGCGCGCTGCTGCAGGGCGCGGCGCACAACGCCTGCGAGCAGGCGCGCATCGTGATGATCGGCGCCCATACCGGCTATTGGGGGGACTATCGCGGGCGCCATCGGCTGACCATGACGCTGATGTGGCACGGCATCATGCCGATCGTGACGCGGCTGCTCGGCTATTTCCCGGCCTGCCGGCTGGGACTGGGGGACGACCTGCCGGGCGGCGTTGCCCTGCAGTGGGCGGCGCGCCGCACGTCCGACCTTCGTCCGCGCGGGGAGGGCGCGGAGCAAGATCGGACGCGTCAGCTACTCGATCGCTGCGCGACGCTCGAGCGTCCGGTGCGGATGATCTCCATCAGCGACGACGCCTTCGCCACCGAGGCGAGCGCACAGCGTTTGCTCTCCTACTATCCACGGCTGGTGCTGCAGCGGCACCTTGTCATCCGACCCGAGGAGGCCGGCCTCCGGCATCTCGGTCATTTCGGGCCTTTCCGCCGCAGCGCGGGCGCGGCGCTCTGGCCTCGCATCGTGGCCGAGCTGGGGCCGCAACCCGCCTAGCCGCTTACATCATTGCTGCGCAAAGTTCGTTGGGGCGCGCGCACGCTTGCTCGTTCTCCGCCTGCGCCGCGCCGAGCCGGCGCTGCTGGGCGCGGACCAGATGATTGATCATCTTCAAGTCGCGCTCTTCCAGCCGCAGGGCGGCGTCCACCCAGGCGTCGGCCACCGCATCGAGCTCTTCACGCGTGATCGGGTTGACGATCTGGCGCGCGCGCATGACGGCCTGGAAGCCGTTGCGGCGCTTCCAGCGCTTGGCGATCCACTCGCGCACCGCGGACTCGCCCTGGCCGTCTTCAGCCACGACGTCGACGATGCCCATTTCGTGCAGCTGCGTAGCCGTGAGCATGCGCCCGGAAAGGATGAGCTCTTCGGCCGCCCGCATGCCGATGCGCCGCGAGAGCAGGCTGTAGGCGCCCATGCCGGGAAACAGGTTGAAGAGGATCTCGGGCAGGCCCATGATCGTGCTCTTCTCCGCAATCACGACATCGGACGACATGGCGCACTCGAAGCCGCCGCCGAGCGCATCGCCCTGCACGAGCGAGATCGTCACCATGTTCGGCACGTAGTAGTTCTGAATGCGTCCATGCATGTTGTCGATGCACAGGCGAGCGTAGGCGGCCAGCGCTTCGCGCTCCCGCGTCTGGATCAGCATCGAGAAAAGGGCGAGGTCGCCGCCGAGGTTGAAGATGCCGGGCACGCGCGAGCCGCAGACGTAGTAGTTGGCCGTGTACAGGTCGCCCTCGATTTCCACCTTGCCGCTGTTCACCGCCAGGGTGCTGTCGTGCAGGCGGATGTCTTTCAGCAGCGCCGGGCTGAAGCACGGCGTGCCGCGCGGAGCGAAATAGCCCCAGATCGTGCCGGTAGCCGGCTCGAACTCCGTGCTGAACTGCGAGTCCGGCCTGCCGTAGGTCATGCGCAAGCCGATTGCGTCACAAAGGTTGCTCATTGCCATCTCCCCAGTAGAAAGCCCCGCGGGCGGGGGGCTCGTTCGCCAGGCCAGAAGATGGGGCGAAGCCATTTCCTGGCCACCCGTGAAGGATTTAACGCCCGGGTCCCTTAGGGAGCAATCAGGGTCTCCCTGATGGCGCGCCTTGTTGCCGTGCGGTCCATCGGTTAAATTGCGCCGGCGAGGGGCCGCCATGTACGCGATCGTCTACAAGTCCGACGGTTTTCCGATCTGTCGTCAGGTGCCGGGGGTGACGCCCGACCCGGTGGTGACCTGGAACAGCGAAGCGGCGGCCAAAGCCTTCATCTCGTCGAAGGGCGGCGACGCCGAGTTCCAGCCCGTGCAGATCACGGACGACGCGATGGACAAACTGGCAAAGGCCCTCGGCTGCCCGGTCGAGTCGATGACCTTCGAGCCGTATCCCGGCTAGGCGGCGCTAGAACTCCAGGTTGTCGATCAAGCGCGTGGCGCCGAGCCGCGCGGCGCCGAGCACGATGAGCTCCCCCTTGCTGCCTTGCGCCGGCGCCAGGTCGCTGCGCCGCCGCACCTCGATGTAGTCTGGACGCCATCCCGCGTCGCTCAGCTCGCCCACGGCTTCGCCGGGGGGCATTCCGTCGCGCACTTTCTGCAGCACGCGATAAAGATGCGGCGCTTCCTGCCGTTGGGCGGCGGAAAGGTAATTGTTCCGCGAGCTCATGGCGAGCCCATCCGGCTCGCGAACCGTTTCGCCGGCCACGATGGCGATCGGCAGATCGAGCTGCCGCACCATGCCGCGAATCACCATCAGCTGCTGGTAATCCTTCTTGCCGAAAACGGCCACCGCCGGCTGCACGCAATTGAAGAGCTTGAGCACGACCGTCGCCACGCCATCGAAGAACCCGGGCCTGAAGCGCCCCTCGAGCTCTTGCGCGAAGGCCGGTGGGCGCACGAGGTAGGACTGGGGCTCCGGATACAGCACCTGCTCGTCCGGCGCGAACAGCAGATCGACCCCTTCGCCTTCCAGCATGCGGCGGTCGTTTTCGAAGGTGCGCGGATAACGATCGAAGTCTTCGCTTGGCAGGAACTGCAGGCGATTGACGAAGATGCTGACCGCCAGGACGGGTGCCTGCTGCCGCGCAAGACGCACCAGCGACAGATGACCCTCGTGCAGGTTGCCCATCGTCGGCACGAAGGCGACGCGACCAGCCTGCGCAACCGCCTGCCGCAGCGCGGCGATGTCGGAAATGATCTGCATCAGCCGATGTTGAAGAACTCGCGGCGGCTGCGCATGCCGCGCAGGCGCGACACCAGCAGCTCGAAATCCGAGTCGCGCTCGACGAAGTTGAGATGGTCCGAATTGACAATCAGCACGGGCGCCGCATTGTAGTGATAGAAGAAGCGCGCATAGCTTTCCGCGAGCGTCGCAAGGTACTCCGCGCTCACCGGTCGCTCGTAGCCGTTCGCCCGGCGGCGCACGCGCTCGACCAGCGTCGCGGGCTGCGCCTGCAGATAGACCACCAGGTCGGGCGTTGGCGAGCGCGGCCGCAGGGCATCGTAGATCTTCTGGTAGAGCGCGAGCTCGTCCGCCGAAAGCGTAAGTCGGGCGAAGAGCGGATCCTTGTCGAGCAGGAAGTCGCCGATCGTCGGCCGGGCAAACATGTCCGGCTGGGCGAGCGGCTCGAGCATGCGCGCGCGCTGGAACAGAAAGAAGAGCTGCGTCGGCAGCGCGAAGCGCGCCATGTCCTGGTAGAAGCGCGCGAGAAAAGGGTTTTCTTCGGGTTGCTCAAGCAGCAGGTCGGTGGCCAGGCGAGAGGCGAGTCGCCGGGCAAGGCTGGTCTTGCCGGCACCGATCGGCCCCTCCACCACCAGGTAGCGGAACTTGGCCATTCGGGGCTAGCGCAGGCGCTCCACCTTCTGGTCCTTGCAGGCGTTCAAGCAGCCGGCGGCTCCGCCGTGGCCAGGAATGTCCGCGCTCGGCGCAATCTCCGTCAGCGGCTCGAGGACGAAAGCGCGCTCGTGCATGCGGGGGTGCGGAACGACGAGATCCGCTTCCTGGATGCGCGCCGCGCCGAACAGCAGCAGGTCCAGGTCGAGGGTGCGCGGGGCATCGCGGAAACTGCGCTCGCGGCCATGCCGCGCCTCGAGCTGCTGCAGGTCACGCAAGAGCTCGCGCGGGCCGAGTGCCGTCTCGAGCGCCGCCACCGCATTGACGAAGTCCGGCTGGCGTGCATAACCGACCGGCGCAGAACGGTAGAGCGAAGACCGAGCCACCACACGAGAGTGCGGCAAGCTGTCAAGTTCGTCCATTGCGCGCCTCACCTGCGCCTCGGGATGGTCGAGGTTGGAGCCAATGCCGATATAGGCGAGCGTCAAGCCGGCGTCGGCGTGGTGGTCGCTGGGCGCTTCTTGCGGCGGCGCCGACGGCGCTTGGGTGGCCCCGTATCAGGCAGCAGCATGGCCTTGCGCGTTTCGGCATCGGCGGCCTGGAACGCGCGCCACCAAGCTTCCAGCTCCGCCGGTACCTCGCCGCTGGCGGCGCGCAGGGCGAGGAAATCGTAGGCCATGCGAAAGCGCGGGGATTCCAGCATGCGGTAAGGGCGCTGGCCCGAGCGGACGTCGAAGCGCGGCTGCATGCTCCAGACCTCGCGCATGGTCGCGGTGAGCTTGCGGGTGATGGCGAGCTTGGCGCACTGCGTATCGAGCACCTCGTCCATCGCCGTCTCGAGCGCCGGCATCGAGCGCTCGCCGCGCGCCTCGCGAGCTTTCCAGGCCGCAAGCACCTCGTGCCAGAGGAGCGCGGCGAAGAGAAATGCCGGCGAAACGGGGCGCTCGGCGAGCACGCGCTCGTCGGTCTGCGCGAGCGCCAGGGTGACGAAGCGCTCGCCGAGCGGCTGTTCCAGGATCACGTCGAGCAGTGGCAGCAGGCCCTTATGCAGCCCGACGTCGCGCAGCTGGCGCAGGCAGGCGCTCGCGTGGCCGGACAGCAGCAGCTTCAGCATCTCATCGAACAGGCGGGCCGGCGGCACGCGTTCCATCAGCGGAGCGAACTCGCGGATCGGCGCGCGTGTTGCGGCGTCGAGCGTCAGGCCGAGCTTGGCGGCAAGGCGCACGGCGCGCAGCATGCGCACCGGATCCTCCCGGTAGCGGGTGCGCGGCTCACCGATGACGCGCAGCACGCGCTTCTTGAGGTCGGCGAGCCCGCCATGGAAGTCGACGACTTCCTCGATGACCGGATCGAAATACAGGGCGTTTACCGTGAAGTCGCGCCGCCGCGCATCCTCCGCCTGGGTGCCGAAGACGTTGTCGCGCAGCACGCGTCCGTGCTCGTCC
>DATDCR010000509.1:0-6968 GCA_036524215.1 Burkholderiales bacterium | reverse complement strand
CGACGAAGCCGGCGACGGCCACCAGGAGCAGCAGGCCGGCGATCGAATAGGTGAGCGCTCGCAAGCTCGAAGCCTAGCAGCCGGGCGGCCGGCCGCCGTTGATGCAGATCAGCGGCTATTTCGCCGGCGTCGTTTCCTTCTTCGCACCGAGCCCCACGTTCTGGCCGCCGTAGCGGCGCAGCCGCAAGTCCGCCTGCTCCTTGTGGCCCCAGAAGCGCTCGATAGCGCAGAGGCGCGAGCAGTATTCGCCCACCTTCACCGCCGCCTCGGGCGTGGTGATCTCCTGGTAGGTGCAGGTCTTCAGGAACTTGCCCACCCACAGGCCGCCCGTGTAGCGCGCCGCGCCGAGCGTCGGCAGGGTGTGGTTCGTGCCGATCACCTTGTCGCCGTAGGACACGTTGGTGTGCGGCCCGAGGAAGAGCGCGCCGTAGTTGCGCATGTGCTGCAGGAAGTAGCGCGGCTCCCTGGTGAGGATCTCGACGTGCTCGGCCGCGACGCGGTCGGCCTCCTTCACCGCTTCCTCGCGCGAGTCGACCAGGATGATCTCGCCGTAGTCGCGCCAGGCGACGCTCGCCACATCGGCGGTGGGGAGGACTTTGAGCTGCCTTTCGATCTCGGCACCGAGAGACTGGGCAATCTCCTTGGAGGTCGTAATGCAGATTGCCGGGCTCGTCGGGCCGTGCTCGGCCTGGCCGAGGAGGTCGGTGGCGATCATCTCGACATCGGCGCTGTCGTCGGCCACCACCAGGATCTCGGTCGGCCCCGCCAGCAGGTCGATGCCGACGCGGCCGTAGAGCTGGCGCTTCGCCTCGGCGACGTACGCGTTGCCGGGGCCGCAGAGCATGTCGACCTGCTTGATGGAGGGCGTGCCGATGCCCATCGCGGCGATGGCCTGCACGCCGCCCAGCACCCAGATCTCGTCGGCGCCGCCGAGCACCATCGCGGCGATCGTCTCGGCGTGCGGCTCGCCCTGGTTCGGCGGCGTGCAGGCGACGATGCGCTTCACGCCGGCGGTGCGCGCGGTGACGATGCTCATGTGCGCGGAGGCGACCATCGGATAGCGCCCGCCGGGGACGTAGCAGCCGACGCTTTCGACCGGAACATTTCGATGGCCCAGGCGAACCCCCGGGAGCGTCTCGACCTCGATGTCCTTCAGCGCCGCCTTCTGCTGCTCGGCGAACTGGCGGATCTGCGCCTGGGCGAACTTGATGTCCGCGATCGTGCCGGCAGGCACCCGGGCGACGATGGCGTCCAGGTCGGTGCGCGAAAGGCGCTTCGGCTCCCACTTGTCGAACTTCTGCGAGTACTCGCGGATGGCGGCGTCGCCGCGCTTTTTCACGTCGTCGAGGATGCCTTCGACCGTCTGGCGGACCTTGCGCTCGAGCTCGTCGGTGACTTCCTGCGCCACGCGGCGCTTGAGGTACGTAGCCATGGGTTCTCCTGCGGAATTAGTGCCCTGACCCCGATTTATAGCGCGTCAGAGCGAGCTTTGTATCGTCTATACCCGCTCGCGCGCAGATCGCAGGCCGGGCAGGCGTTGCAGCCGTAGCCCCAGGGATGGCGCTCCGCGCGGCTGCCCTTGTAGCAGCTGTGCGTGTGCTCCTCGATGAGGGAGACGAGGGCCGCGCCGCCAAGGTCTTCGGCCATGCGCCAGGTGGCCGCCTTGTCGATCCACATGAGCGGCGTCTCGAGGACGAAGCGCTTCTCCATGCCGAGGTTGAGCGCCACCTGCAGTGCCTTGAGCGTGTCGTCGCGGCAGTCGGGATAGCCGGAATAGTCCGTCTCGCACATGCCGCCGACCAGCGCCTTGATGCCGCGCCGGTAGGCAACCGCGGCAGCGACCGTGAAGAAGAGGAGGTTGCGGCCCGGCACGAAGGTGGTCGGCAGGCCGTCCTCGCCCATCGCGATCTCGACATCGCGCGTGAGCGCCGTATCGCTCACTTCGCGGATCACATCGAGCTTCACCACCTGGTCTTCGCCGAGCTTGCTATGCCATGCGGGGAAGCCCTTCCTCAGCTCCGCCAGAATTCGCTCGCGGCAGGAAAGCTCGACGGCATGGCGCTGCCCGTAGTCGAAGCCGATCGTCTCGACGCGCGCATAGCGCTCGAGCGCCCAGGCAAGGCAGACGGTGGAATCCTGTCCGCCCGAAAGAAGGACCAGGGCGGTAGCGTCGGCGCTTGGCATGGCGGCGAAGTGTAGCGCCGTGACTTAGTGTTCACCGCACCGGAAGCGGCGCGCATTTATTGGCAGCCGTCCATCGGAAACGGTCAACGATCGTGAAGGACTCCGCTGACCCCCGGCGGGAAGGCTGCAAGACTCCCCGCACAAATCCAAAGAACAGAACAGGAAAGAAAGAGGAAGGAGCAGCCATGCAACTCTCTACCGCCGTCGGAACGCTGGCCTTGGTCCTCGCCGCGGCGCTGGTGGCTGGGCACGCGTTCGGTCAGGACATCCCCCCCCAGTCCGAGCCGAAGACGATGACCATGCAGAAAAGGGTCGACGAGCGGGAAGCCCAGCGCCGCGCCGCGGCGGCGGACCAGGCGAAGCGCAAGGCCGAGTTCGAGCGCCGCTGCACCAAGCCGCTGAAGACGCCGTACGAGCTGGAGGAATGCCGGGTGGTCTACCGGCAGATGTAGAAACCCCCGTTCGCTTTCGCTCACCGCCCCCTTGTCAGGGGGCCAAAATGAAAGGCCCCGCACGAGGCGGGGCCCTGTTGCCCGGATCTCCGGGCGGCGCCTAGCTGGGCGCCTTGCTTCTACTGCGGCACTGAGGCCGCACTGAGACTGCTCGAACCCGGTATCCCGACAGGTGGCCGGGAATCCCGTTGCTACTGCCGTGCTGCCTTTGCGGCTGGCGGCTCGTGCAGGCTCGACTCCAATTTAGCACCGCCATTTCCCGCGTCAATCACCGAACCGACTACAAGTTGATCTCCATCAGGCGCACTTTACTTTTCCAGCACGACGAGCTCCGGTGCGCGGCCAAGCTCGCAAAAGACGATCGCGTTCTGCGCGAAACGTTGCGCGAGCGCCTCGGCACTGGCGCGCGAAATGCCGATCACGAGGAAGCTCGGCTCGGACCAGCCGCCCGACGGATCGCGCCCCTCGCCGAGGTAATGCGCATGACCCGCGACGGCGACGCAGCCCAGCAGCGCTGCATTGGCGGCGCCGTTCTCGGCATCGGAACGCTTCTCGCCCCGCGGATTCGCCGCCGTGATGAAAGCAGCGCTCGCCTGGCCCTGCGCCAACATCAGCGCATCGAGCGCGGCATTGCGCTCGCCGACGCGCAGGACGATGTTCCGCTCCGCGAAGACGACATAATCGGCGTTGCGGTAGGCCTGCAGCAGCTGTGGCGAAAGCGGCATGGGATCGGAGCGGACTGCGGCATACTACGGGGCTAGGGAGGCAATCCGAAAAGAAGATGGGCCTGGAACTCGAACGCGAGACAACGATCCTCTTCGCCGACATCCTCGGCGGCGCGGAGCTCAGCGCCAAGGCCGGAGACGCCGCCGCGGTCGCCGCGCTCGGCGCCTGCATGAAGCACCTGCGCAAGGCCGCCGAGGCGTGCAACGGGCGCGTCGTCGACCGCGCGGGCGACAAGCTGATGGTGCTCGTCGCCACCGCGGATGCGGCGGCGGATGCCGCGGCCGCCATGCACACGGCGATGGAGTCCTTTCCGCAGAAGGGCGAGGCAAAGCTGTCGCTCGGCATCGGCTTTCACTTCGGGCCGATCATCCAGAAAGGCGACGACGTCTACGGCGACACGGTGAACCTCGCCGCCAAGCTGGTCGAGCAGGCGGCGAGCGGCCAGATCATCACCACGCGCGAGACCGCCTCGCACCTCTCGCCCCTCTACCGCGCGTGGATGCGCAAGCTCTACGCCATCGACATCAAGGGACGCTCGGAGCAGGTGGCGCTGTGCGAGCTCGTCTGGCGCGCCGACGATAACGCCACGCTTTTCGCCAAGAAGCGCACCGAGCGCGTGGCGACGACCGTTCTCACGCTCAACTACCGCGACAAGAAGCTGGTGCGCCGGCGCGACCGCGACTCGGTCACCATCGGCCGCGACGACAACTGCGGAATCCAGATCGCCGACGAGCAGGCCTCGCGCCTGCACTGCACCATCGAGCGCCGCCAGGACAAGTGGGTGCTGATCGACCACAGCACCAACGGCACCTACGTGAGCGATGCCGGGAACTCCGATCTCCTCGTGCAGCGCGAGGAGTACGTCCTGCACGGCTCGGGCCGCATCGCCTGCGGCCAGCCTTCGATCTCGACCCAGGAGATCGTGCAGTACTCCACCGAAAATAGTTAGGGCTCCGTCCCCGAACTCAGAGCCGGAAAATCCTCGTGGCGTTGCCGCCGCGCACCGCATCGCGCGTGGAAGGCGGCAGCGCATCGACGCGCGCAAGGCAGCCCTTCATGTCGCCGATGTTGTGCGGATAGTCGGAGCCGTAGAGCACCTTGTCCTCGCCGCCGACCTTGACCGCCAGCTCGAGCGACTCCTGCTGGAACACCACCGAGTCGTAATAGATCTGCTTGAGGTAGGTGGACGGCCTGCGGCTGATCTTCTCGCGGCAGGCGGGCATCTTGTCGAAGCAGATGTCCAGGCGTCCGGCGATGTAGGGCAGCGTGCCGCCGCCATGCGCGGCGATCAGCTTCAGCTTCTCGTATCGATCGAAGAAGCCGTCGAAGATCATGCGGCTCACGGCGAGCGAGGTGTCGAACATGAAGCCGACCGAGGCGATCAGGTTGTACTTCGCGACGTCGAGCTCCTTCGTCCCCGGCGGCGCGCTCGGATGCACGAGCACCGGCAGCCCGCGCCGATCGATCTCCTTCCAGATGGGAGCGAACTGCCGATCGGTGAGCGAGACCCCCGCGATGCTCGCCATCACCATCACGCCGACGGCGCCCAGCTCGTCGCACGCGCGCTTGAGCTCCGCGACGGCGAGCTTCGGATGCTGCCAGGGCAGCGAGCACATGAAGCGGATGCGCTCCGGATAACGCTTCTGCTGCGCGGCCATGTCGTCGTTGACGATCTTCGCCGCCTGCAGGCTGATCTTCGCCGAGCCCCAGTAGACGTTGGGGCTGGTCAAGGTCACGATCGCCATGTCGACGCCCGCCGCATCCATCGCGGCGATGCGCGCCTCGTAGTCGAACATCCCCGGCGTGAGCGTCATGAACGGCGCGCCGTCGCGGTGGATCCCGGTCTGCCCGCCGCGCACCTTCTTCACCGTGTAGCGCCCGCCGTGCTTCCTGAGCAGCGCCAGGTAGGCGTCGTTCAGCATGTGGGTGTGGACGTCGATGACCTTCATGGCCGGATTCTAGTTTAGTTGCAAATGCACCTATTTCGGCGCTAAGGTTCGCTCCCCATGCCCGCGGCCGCCTTCCAGCTCGATCGCCACGTCTTCTACTGGCTCACGCAGGTGATCGGCGCGCGCGACCGCGAGCTCGCGCAGGGGCTGAAGGACTTCGGCCTGCGCGTGCCGGAATGGCGCGCGCTCGCCGCCCTCTACGCGAGGCAGAAGTGCACCATGTCCGAGCTCGCAGACCTCGCCACCATCGACCGCACCACGCTCACCCGCACCATCGACCGCATGTCGGACGCCGGCTGGCTCTCGCGCCTGCCGGATGCGGGGGACATGCGCGTCACGCGGCTCGCGCTCACCGCCGCGGGCAAGCGCATGTTCGAGCGCATCTGGCCGGCGGTGCGCGAGCTCAACGCGCTCGCCCTCGCCGGCGTGCCGAAATCCGAGATCGAGGTGCTGCATCGCGTGCTCGCGCGCATGCGCGCCAACCT
The DNA here is from genome assembly GCA_036524215.1 of Burkholderiales bacterium. Lineage (GTDB taxonomy): Bacteria > Pseudomonadota > Gammaproteobacteria > Burkholderiales > SG8-39 > SCGC-AG-212-J23. The sequence continues at coordinate 1,172 of DATDCR010000509.1, read as the reverse complement.
GAAGGCTTACGTAGGAGAGGAGGAGACCCATGCTGGCTGAGCAAGTCCCGGATCTGAGCAAGTTCGTCGAGCCTGACCGCGTACGCCGGGAGGTATACACCGACGCCCAGATCTTCGAGCTGGAGATGCAGCGCATCCACGAGAAGGTATGGATCTACTGCGGCCACGAGAGCCAGGTGCCGAAGAAGGGCGACTACTACACCGTGCAGATCGGCCGCCAGCCGATGATCATGGTGCGCGGCGCGGACAACAAGGTGCATGTCCTCTACAACCGCTGCCCGCACCGCGGCAACATGATCTGCGGCGACCGGCACGGCAACACGGGCGAGTTCTTCCGCTGCTCCTATCACGCCTGGACCTTCCAGCACGACGGCAAGCTGCGCTCGATCCCGATGATGGAATCCGGCTATGCCGGCACGCGGCTCAACAAGGAGAGCCCCGAGCTCTGCATGAAGAAAGCCGCGCGCGTGGAGAACTATCGCGGCTTCGTCTTTGCCTCCCTCGCTGCGGAGGGCCCCAGCCTCAAGGAATTCCTCGGCAAGGCGATCGTCGCCTTCGACGACATGTGCGACCGCGCGCCGGAAGGCGAGGTCGAGGTGGTGCCGAACTGCTTCCGCGTCATCCAGCATTCCAACTGGAAGATCTTCCTCGAGAACCAGCTCGACGCGCTGCACCCGTCGGTGACGCACCAGTCCACCGGCCGCGCCGCGCACGAGGTGGAGAAGGAGATCGCGAAGAAGGCGAAGAAACAAAAAGGAGGAAATGCGGCGCCGCTCAGCTATCACATGCTGTCGGCGTTCGCGACCGTCACCATCGACAAGTGGGACAACTTCCAGACGCTCAACTACCCGCACGGCCACTGCATCCTCACCGGCTACATGGGGCTGCGCCCGCAGGACCCCGACACGCTCGCCTACGACAAGGTCATGATCAAGGCGTACGGGCAGAAGCGCTTCGAGGAGATCGTCGGCGTCAACATCCACCACGTGCTCCTCTACCCCGGCCTCTCGGTGCAGTCGCCGCTGCAGCAGCTGCGCGCCGTGCGGCCGCTCGGCGTCGACCGCACGCTGACCGAGATCTGGCACTTCCGCCTGAAGGGCGCGCCCGAGCCGATCTACCGCCGCTCGCTCGCGTACTACAACCTCGTCAACTCGCCGGCGACGCTGATCAAC
>DATDCR010000508.1:0-24590 GCA_036524215.1 Burkholderiales bacterium | reverse complement strand
GTGCAGCGTCGAATACACCTGGTGCCCGGTCATCGCCGCGCGGAACGCCATCTCGGCGGTTTCCTGGTCGCGGATCTCGCCGACGAGGATCACGTCCGGGTCCTGGCGCATCATCGAGCGGATCCCCGAGGCGAAATCGAGCTTCACCACCTCGTTCACCGACGTCTGGCGCAGCATCGCCATCGGGTATTCGACCGGATCCTCGAGCGTCATGATGTTGACGCCGTCGGAGTTGATGTGGTTCAGGATCGAGTACAGCGTGGTGGTCTTGCCGCTGCCCGTCGGCCCGGTGACGAGGATGATGCCTTCCGGCCGCGCGATCATGCGCTTGAGGAGCTCGAGCTGCGTGTCTTCGAGTCCCAGCTTGTCGAGCGGCACGATGCCTTTCTGCCGGTCGAGAATGCGCAGCACCAGGTTCTCGCCGTGCGTCGTGGGCAAGCTCGCGACGCGGAAGTCGACGACGCGTCCGGACATGGTGGCCGAGATGCGGCCGTCCTGCGGGGCGCGCGTTTCGGCAATGTTCATCTTCGCCATCACCTTCAGGCGCACCGCCATCGCCGGCCAATACGTCTTGTGCAAGGAGCGGATCTGGCGCAGCACGCCGTCGATGCGGTAGCGGATGCGCAGGAAGTTCTGCTCGGGCTCGAAGTGGATATCGGAGGCGCCGCGCTCGACGGCGTCGGCGAGAAGCGCCGAGATGAGCCGCACCACGGGCTGCGAGTACTCGTCGCCCTCGGCGACGGTCGTATAGTCGATCTCGCCGGTCTCGATTTCCTTCAGGATGCCGTCGATCGAGAAGTCGTGGCCGTAGTAATGCTCGATCGCGCGCTCGATCTCCGAGTCGCCGGCGATGCGCAGCTCGATCTCGTAATCGCCCTTGAGGTGGGCACGCAGCTGGTCGAGGGCGACGATATTGTTCGTGTCGGCGAGCGCGACGATGAACTTGCGCTGCTGCCGGTCGAGCGCGACCGGGAAGATGCGGTAGCGGCGCGCCATGTCGCGCGGCACCAGCTTGAGCGACGCCGGGTCGACGATGATGCGGCCCAGATCGACCGCCTGCAGGCCGAGCTTCTCGGAGAGCGCATCGCGCAGCGTCGCTTCGGAGACGAAGCCGAGCTGCACCAGCAGCCGGCCGACGGGCACGTGCTGCTTGGTCTGCTCGAGCAAGGCGATGCGCAGCTGGTCCTCGGTCAGGATGCCCTGGTCGATCAGTATCTGGCCGAGATGGCGCTTGGCCTGCGGGTTGGTCGGCGAATTCACTTGCTAAGCTGGTCGACCCGCATCCGTGCCGCCTGCAAATCGAAGCCGGCGCCGCGCTTCTCGGCGAGCGCGATCGCGCGCTGGTAGTACTGCAGCGCCTGCCGCGGCTGGCGCAGATGATCGAGGCTCACGGCGAGGTTGTAGGCGAAATCGGCGTTGTCCGGTTCGGCCACGTACGCCTTGAAATACTCCTGTTGGGCTTCGGCCCAGCGGTTCTGCTGCGCGAGCTGGTTGCCGAGCGTGAAGTTGAGCGCATGCGCGCCGGGCTCGCTGGCGAGCAGTGATTTCACGCGGCTCTCCGTCGCCAGCGGATCCGAGCGACCGGAGCGCAAGGCAATGAGCGCGGCCTGCGCCTGCGCATCGCGCGGCTCGATCTGCAGCACGCGCAGGTAGAACGCCTCGGCGCTTTCATAGCGGCCGGTGCGAACATCGACGGCGGCGAGGCCGAGCATCGCATCGCGATTGTTCGGTTCATCGCGCAGGGCCTGCTCATATTGCGTCCGTGCCGCCGTGAGATCGCCCGCCAGGTAGGCCTCATAGCCCGCGGCGACATTGGGCTGTACCTGGGCCGCTGCACGCGGCACGTTTGCGGCCGCTTCGCTGCTTGGCGCTGGCGCCGAAGGCCGGGGCGCAAGACGAGGTGCCAGGCGCGGTGTTTCGGGCTGCGCCTGCGCGATGGCCTTCTGAGCCGTCGGCGCCGCGGCCGGCGCTTGAGGCGCCGGCGCAGTCTCCCGTGCCGTCATGCTCGGCAGGCCCGGAATGGCGTTTGCCGCCGTAGGAAGCGAGCTGGCGGCAGCGGCCGCGGCGGGCGGCGGAGTTGGTGCGGCACCCGCGGCTTGTGCCTGGTGCGCCGGCTCCAGGCTTACCAGCGGAGGGGGCGGCCGTAGCTGGTACCAGAAATAGATCACCGTGCCGACGGCGAACACCCCGAGCACGCCCATGGTGATGTAGAACGGCATGCGCGGATTGGGCTCGCGGAACTTCGCTTCGAACACCTTCTTCGCGCTCGCTCGGTTCGCCTCCTCGTCGGCTCCGCGCGGCGGCTCTTTCGGCCGAGCCGCCGCGGCGGGTCGGGCCGCTGGGCGGGACGACGGCGGCGGCTCGATGCTGAGCTCCGCTGCCTGGCGCTCCGGCGCGGCCGGCGTGGCGATGTCGTCGCTGACGATCTCGAGCGGGGTCGTCGCGATGTCCGGCAGCTTGTCGCGGGTCAGGACCGTTTTGCGCTCGGCTGCGGGAGCCGCTGGCGCCGGCGTTTCCGGCTCGCCGGCGTCGCCGCGGGCGCGACGCTGCGCCTCTTCTTTCGCCTTCTCGGCCTTCTTGAGCGCCTCGAGCAGCAGGCTCATCGCTTTTCTCCGGCGCTCAACGCAGCGGCCGCCCGTCCGGGCCGATCGCCGGCGCCACCATGCCCGGATTCGGCCTGGCGAAGAAGTCCTCCTTCGGCAGCTGGTCACGCATGCCGCGGAAGTCGCCGTCGAGGCTCGGATCGCGGATCACGGTCGCGCGCAGGAAGATCACCAGCTCGGTCTTGCGGCTCAAGTCGCTGCGGTTGGAAAGGATGTCGCCCAGGATCGGCACGCGCCGCAGGCCGGGAATGAAGCTGTCGGTGTTGTCCATGATGTCCTGCATCAGGCCGGCGAGCACGCCGGTCTGCCCGCTCTGTAGCCGCAGGATCGAATCGAACTCGCGCGTCTCGAAGACCGGGATGCGGTTTTCCGTGCCGGCGTCCCTCAGCGCGGGGTTCGGGTCGAGCGCCTCGGCGACCTGCCGACGGATGGTGGGCCGCACATTCAGCACGACCGCATCGGTCGCATTGATCTGCGGCAGCACCGCCATCATGAAGCCCTCGGCGGCAATCGTCGGCGTGGTCGTGAACGAGGGGTTGACTACGGCGGTGCCGCCGCCGGTGACGGCCGCCGTGCTGCTCGCCGGGGTGATCGTGAAATAGATGATGTCGCGCGTTACGCGAAGGATCGCGGTCTGGTTGTTCAGCACGCTGAGCTTCGGGCTCGACAGCACGCGCACATCGCCGAACTGCTCGAGCAACTTGAGGGTGATGCTGATGTTGCTGCCGCCGCCGGAGAAATAGCCGAGCGTGAACGGCCCCGTCGTGAACGTCGGGCTGAACTGCGAGAAGGTCCCCTGCGAGGCGCTGAAGCCGGCCTGTCCGGCGGCACGCACCTTCTCCCAGGTGATGCCGCGCTGATATTCGTTGCGCAGCTGCACTTCCGCGACGGTGGCTTCGATCAGAACCTGACGCTTCGCGCCCGCCATCACCTGGTCGAGGAACTCCTGCACCCGCTCGTGCTGCTTGGCCGTGGCGCGCACGTAAAGGACGCCGCTTTCGCGGTTGGCGATCACGGAAGCGGCTTCCTGGTAAGTCGTCGTCGGCTGCGCGGCCACGGGCTGCGCCGGAATGGGGGGCTGCGGCGCAGCGCCGGCGGCCTGAGGCGGCGGCGTTGCCGGCGCTGCGGAAGCAGGCGCGGATTGCGCGCCGGTGGGAATGACCTTGTCGGTCTCGCGCAGGATCTCCTTCACGTTCAGAACGACCGATTCCCAGAGATGGTTCTGCGCCGTGACGTCGATGGTCGAGGTGGCGCCCGTGGCGTTGGAAGACTGCGTCGTGCCGAACTGGGTCGACGCCGTCGATTGCATCTTCACGTTGCGCGCAGCGCTCAGGTAATCGATCTTGTAGGCGCGCAGGAACGGCGAATCCCGCATCACGATCAGCGTGTCGCCGTCCATCTCGTAACGCATGTCGACCTGCCGGGCGATGCGATTGAGAAGCTGCGGCAGGGTCTGATCGATCGCGTTCAGCGTCACGCTGCCGGTCAGGTTGGGGTCAATGTCGATTTGCAGCCTGGCGTCGCGCGCGAGCGCGAAGAGCAGCTCCTGCGCGCGCACGTTGTTGACCACCACGCTGTACGTTTCCGGCCGCGCGACCGCCTTGGGCTTGGGCAGGAGCGGCGTCACCTGCACGGGCGGCGGAATGGCGCCCGGCGCGGCCGTTTCTTCCGCGCGCAAGTGATTCGCAGCGGGCTTGATAGGCGCTTGCGCGCACGCCGCGACAAGGCACGGCGTGAGCAGCATGACAACCCATTGACCCTGATTCATCCCCGCGAACTCCCTCCAGCGCAAGGATAACACGCAGGGCACCTCAAGAAATTGGCGTAAGCACCTGTCGCACAGGCATTTTCGGCCTTTTGTCGGCGCGTCTTACATTTGCTTACGCAGCTCGCCGAAGGTGCGCGGCTCCGGGCGGAACTCCCGCTGATATTTCGGCGGCAGGCGCCGCTCCGCCTCCAGCGCCTGCTTCGCGTTGTCGAAGGTGCCGTAGACGACGCGCAGCCGGCGATTCGACGGCCCCGCCATCGGCACCAGGAATACATCCGAAATCGGCACCATGTCGCGCGCGCGAAGGAGGAAGCGCTCCATGCGTCCCGGCTCCCCGTTGTCGGTGACGAAGAGCTCGACCGAATAGCGGTCGTCGGGCGCGTACTCCAGAAGCTCTCGCGTCGCTGCGATGCGCTCGGAAAGGAGCTGATAGCGCGGCGAGGCATACGCCTGCAGGCGCTGGCGCTGGCGTGGCGAGAGGAGCGGCTCCTGCGGCTCGGCTTGCTGGAGCGCGATCTCCTCGATGCTGTCCGCCTCGTCCTGCGCGTCGAGCGCCGCTTCGAGCTCTTCAGCGGCCCTCGCGGCATCCGCGCCATTGGGCGTCGCCACGGCATTCGCCTTGGGTTGTGCGACGGAGGCTTCCCGCGCGGCGACGAGCCACTGAATGCCGGCGCCAAGCATCGCGCCGACGGCAAGAACGCCGATCAGCAAAGCGGCGGGCCGCCACTTCGGCGGCGCCGGCGGCACTGCGGCGGCGAACTCCGAGTCGGCGACGGCCGCCTTGACGTGGTGCTCGGTGATGCCGTGGCTCGCCTCGCTGTAGGCTGCCAGCAGCGATTTGTCGGCGAGGATGTTGATACGCCGGGTGAGTCCCCCCGAGGCGCGCGCAAGCCGCGCCACGGCTTGCGGCGTGAAGACTTCGGGCCCCTTGTAGCCGGCCGCCCGCATGCGGAAGCTCAGGTACTTGCCGACTTCGGCGCTCGCCAGCGGCCGCATGCGGAAGCCGTGCGTGATGCGGTCGCGCAGCTGCCGCAGGCTCGCCTTGGCGAGCGTCTGGTCGAGCTCCGGCTGGCCGAAGAGCACGATCTGGAGCAGCTTGTGCCGGCTCGACTCGAGGTTGGAAAGCAGGCGCACCTGCTCGAGCGTGTCCTCGGGCATGACGTGCGCTTCGTCGATCAGGACCACGACCCGTCGTCCGGCCGCGTAGAGCTTGATCAGCTGCTCCTGCAGCTCGCGCAGCGCCACCGTGCGCCGCTCGGAGAGCTGCACATCCAGGTCGTCGGCGATCGCCTGCAGGATCTCGTCGCGCGCAAGCGAAGGGGTAGCCAGATAGATGGTTTCGACCTCGGCCGGCAGGCGCTCCATCAGCATGCGGCAGAGCATGGTCTTGCCGCTGCCCACTTCGCCGGAAACCTTGACGATGCCTTCGTCGTGCAGCACGGCGTACATCAGCGCCTCGAGCGTCGCGCCGCGCTCCGCGCCATCGAAGAAGAAATCCGTGTGCGGCGTGATGCGGAAAGGCGCCTCGGCGAGTCCGAAGTGCTCGAGGTAGAGCGACATGGCTATTTCGTCTCGCCCGGATTGGTGCCGCTATTCATGCGGCTGTAGAGCGTCGTGCGGTTCACGCCGAGGAGCTTGGCCGCCTGGCTCACGTTGCCGCGCGTGAGACGCAAGGCGGCCTCGATGTAGCCGCGTTCCCAGGCCCTGAGCGTCTGGTCGAGGTCGAAGCTGCCGCTGCGCTCGAGCTGGCGCAGTGCCTGCTCGACGATGGCGCCGCCTTGCGCAGCGGCGCCCGGCATCGGCGCCTCGAAGTCGAGCTCGGGCTCGAGCTCCGCCAGCGAAAGCCGCTGCCCCGGATACTTGGTCGCCAGGCGGATCACGATGTTGCGCAGCTCGCGCACGTTGCCGGGAAAGTCGTATTGCTGCCATCGCGCGGCCGAGCGCGCGTCGAGCTCGAACGGTTGCATGCCCGATTGCGCGGCCGTGAGCCGGCGGAAGTGCTCGAGCAGGACGAGCTTGTCGCCTTCCATGTCGCGCAGCGGCGGCACGGTCAGCGTGAACACCGAGAGCCGGTGGTAGAGGTCGGCACGAAAGCCGCCCGTCTTCACTTCGCGCCGCAGATCACGGTTGGTCGCGGCGAGCACCCGGCAGCGCGCCAGGCGTTGCTGAGTTTCGCCGACGCGCTGGAATTCGCCGTTCTCGAGCACGCGCAGCAGCTTTGCCTGCAGCTCGAGCGGCAGCTCGCCAATCTCGTCCAGAAGCAGCGTTCCATCCTGCGCATCTTCGAAATAGCCCGACTTGTTGCTGGTCGCCCCGGTAAATGCGCCCTTGACATAGCCAAACAGGGTCGGCTCGACCAGGGTCGGCGCAATCGCCGCGCAATTGAGCGTGAGATAGGGCCGGTTGGCGCGCGGCGAGAGCCGATGAAGGCTGCGCGCCGCCATTTCCTTGCCGCTGCCCGACTCGCCTTCGATCAGCACCGGGTAGGGGGCGGCGGCGAACTGGGCGATCTGGCTCTGCAGCTTGGTGAGCGCTGCGCTCTCGCCGACGAGGTCGGCGTCCTCGCCGCCGGGCGCTTCCAACGCGCGCGCCAGCATGCGCTTGAGCAGTGCAGGGTCGCTCGGCTTGGCGACGAATTCCCAGGCCCCCAGCGCGCGGGCGTGGCGCGCGTTGGCGGCATCGTTCTGTCCCGAGAGCACGAAGATCTTCATGCGCGGCGAATGCGCGAGCAGATCGGCGATCAGCTGGAAGCCTTCGTCGGGCGCATGCGGCGTGGGCGGGAGTCCCAGGTCGACGAGCGCGAGCGGCGGTGGCTGGTCGAGCTCGCGCAAGAGCTCGATGGCGCCGGCGCGCGAGTCGCAGCTCACGACTTCGTAGTCGGTACCGAGTGCGAAGGCGAGGGTATCGGTGATGAGCGCGTCGTCATCGACGATGAGCAGCACCGGCCGGGCGCGCGAGCCGGCCTCAGGCACGAACGGCGCGCGTGTCGTCACGGATGCAGCGCATGAAGGCGCGCTCGAGGCTCGTCTCCCCATATTGCGCGCAAAGCGCCTGGGGCCCGCCACGGAAGTACAGGCGGCCGCGTTCGAGCACGGCGATGGCGGAGCAAAGCTCGTCGACGTCGGCGAGGACATGCGAGGTGAAAAGGAGCGTGCGGCCTTCGCGCGTCAGTCTCTGCAGCACCCCTTTCACCGCCAGGCGCGCCGCCGGATCGAGCCCGCTCATCGGCTCGTCGAGCACATAAAGGTCGCGTTCCAGGAGGAAGCAGCCGGCGAGGCCGAGCTTCTGCGTCATGCCCTTCGACAGCTCGCGCGCCGGACGCGCCAGCGCATCGGCGTCGAGCTCGAGCTCGGCCACCAATCGCGCGGCCCGCGCATCGTCGTAGCGGGCGCCGGCAAGCGCGGACAGCGTGCGCAGGAACTCTCCCCCCGTGAGGTAATGCGGCGGGATGAACCGCTCCGGCAGATAGGCGAGCCGACGCCTTGCGGCGGGGTTCTTGGCGGCGATGCCGAAGATCTCGATGCGCCCGGCATCGCAGGCGGCGAGATCGAGCAGGCAGCGGATCAGCGTGGTCTTGCCGGCGCCATTGGCGCCGACCAGCCCGAAGGCTTCGCCGCTGGCGATGCCGAGGTCGACGTGATCGAGCGCGAGCCGCGCGCCATAGCGCTTGACGAGCGCTTCGATGCGCACGGCGGTTTGCGCATTGGCGGCCTCTTCGCTCATGCGCGGTAATATTACGCCGTGCAGCAATCCCCCGAAGTGCCTGCGATTGTCGAAATCAGCAAGCTGTCGTTCGCCTATGACCCGGCGCGACCGGTGCTGCAGGACATCGACCTGTCGATCCCGCGCGGGGCCGTGGTCGGCATCATGGGACAGTCGGGCTGCGGCAAGACCACGCTTCTGCGCGTCATCATGGGCGCGCTGCGCCCGACCGGCGGCGAAGCACGGGTGCTCGGCCATCGCACCAGCGCGCTTGACGGCGAGGGCCTTTACGCCATGCGGCGCAAGATGGGGATGCTGTTCCAGTTCGGCGCGCTCTTCACCGACATGTCGGTGTACGAAAACGTGGCGTTCCCGCTGCGCGAACATATCGACCTGCCGGACGATCTGCTCAACGATCTGGTGATGATGAAGCTGCATGCCGTCGGGCTGCGCGGCGCCGCGCACCTCACGCCGAACGAGCTGTCGGGCGGCATGTCGCGCCGCGTGGCGCTCGCCCGCTCGATCGCGCTCGATCCGCAGCTCATCCTGTACGACGAGCCGTTCACCGGCCTCGATCCGATTTCCTTCGGCGTGATCGTGCGGCTGATCCGCGAGCTCAACGACTCGCTCGGCGCCACGTCGATCATCGTCACGCACGACGTGCAGGAAGCGCTCGGCGTGGTCGATTACGTGTACTTCATGGCGGCCGGGCGCGTCATCGCGCAGGGCCGCCCCGACGATATCCGCGCGAGTGGCGAGCCGTTCGTGCGGCAGTTCGTCAACGGCAGCTCCGAAGGGCCGGTGCCGTTCCATTACCCGGCGCCGGACTACGACGCCGATCTCGAGCTGGCGGCGAATCCCTGATGCGCGTAGTCGACTTGCGCGCGCGCCTGGAGCGCCTCGGGTCGGGTGTGACCTCGCTGGTGTGGCGGCTTGGGTTCGCGGCGCGCTTCCTCGGCTACCTGGTCGTGCATTCCGGCACGGCGCTGCGGCGCTTTCACCTGACGATCGCCCAGATCTACTTCGCCGGCGTGCTTTCGCTCGTCATCATTCTCGTGTCCGGCCTGTTCGTCGGCATGGTGCTCGGCCTGCAGGGCTACGACACCCTGCAGCGCTTCGGCGCTTCGGAATCGCTCGGCGTCCTGGTCGCGCTTTCGCTCGTGCGCGAGCTCGGTCCGGTGGTCGCGGGCCTGCTGTTCGCGAGCCGCGCGGGTTCGGCGATCACCGCCGAGATCGGCCTGATGAAGGCGACCGAGCAGCTCTCGGCCATGGAGATGATGGCGGTCGATCCGGTGGCGCGCGTGGTGGCGCCGCGCTTCTGGGGCGGCGTTCTGTCGATGCCGCTGCTCGCGGCGCTCTTCTCGGCGATGGGGGTGTTCGGCGGCTATATCGTCGGCGTGCAGCTCATCGGCGTCGACGCCGGCGCCTTCTGGTCGCAGATGCAGGCCGCCGTCGACCTGCGCAACGACATCCTGAACGGCGTCATCAAGAGCGCGGTGTTCGGCATCGCCGTCACCTGGATCGCGGTGTTCGAAGGCTACGACGCGCCGCCGACGGCGGAGGGCGTGTCGCGGGCGACGACGCGCACGGTGGTCACTTCGTCGCTGGCCATCCTCGCGCTCGACTTTATCCTCACGGCACTCATGTTTACGGGAGGCACCGGTAAATGAATCGCTCGGCCATCGATCTGTGGGTCGGCATCTTCGTCGTCGCCGGCATGGCGGGACTGCTCTTTCTCGCCCTCAAGGTCGGCAATCTCGCCTCGTTCTCCACCAACCAGGTCTACCAGGTGCAGGCGAAGTTCGCCAACATCGGCGGGCTCAAGGTGCGCGCGCCGGTGAAGAGCGCCGGCGTGGTGGTGGGCCGCGTCGCCGACGTGCGCTTCGACAACGAGAGCTACGAGGCGATCGTGTCGATCAATATCGATTACAACTACCAGTTCCCGCGCGACACCACGGCGAAGATCCTCACCTCGGGCATTCTGGGCGAGCAATACGTCGGCCTGGAAGCGGGCGGCGACGGCGTGATGCTGAAGAACGGCGATCGGCTGCGCCTCACGCAGTCGGCGGTGGTGCTGGAAAACCTGATCAGCCAGTTCCTCTTCAACAAGGCTGCGGAAGTAAAACCGGAAGCCAAGGACGCGGCGAAGTGAGGTGCTGGGTCCTCATCGCGGCGCTGGCCGCCGGCTGCGCGACGACCGGCGAAGGCGATCCGCGCGATCCTCTCGAAGGGATCAACCGCGGCATCTACCGCTTCAACGACAAGGTGGACCAGGCGGTCGCGAAGCCGGTGGCGACTGCCTATCGCAAGGCGGTGCCAGGCGAGATCCGCGACCGCGTGCGCAACTTCTTCGGCAATCTCGGCGACGTGTTCATCGGCGTGAACAATTTCCTGCAGGGAAAATTTGCCGACGGTGCCAACGACTGGGCTCGTGTTGCGTTTAATACCACTATCGGCCTGTTGGGCATCCACGATGTCGCCACCGACATGGGGTACGAGAAGCATAACGAGGACTTCGGCCAGACCTTCGGCCGCTGGGGCGCCGGCAGTGGCCCCTACCTGGTGCTGCCGTTCCTCGGCTCGAGCACCTTGCGCGACGGCCTGGGCACCAGTATCGACATGTACACCGACCCGCTCGGCGAGGTGCGCGGCTATCACACCCAATACGGGCTGTGGGGCCTGCGCCTGACGCAGACGCGCGCCGATCTGCTCGAGGCGAGCCGCATCCTCGAAGAGGCGGCGCTCGACAAATACGTGTTTCAGCGCGATGCCTATCTGCAGCGCCGCCGCAGCCTGGTCTACGATGGACGTCCGCCAAGGGAGAAGGAGCCCGAAGATGAACCCGATAACAAGGCTCGCTAGCGCGCTCGGCATGGTTCTGGGACTGGCCTTTGCCCTGCCGGCGCCGGCGCAGGACATCGCCCCGGACCAGCTGGTGAAGACCGTGACCATGGAAGTGGTCGATCTCATCTCCAAGGACAAGGAGATCCGTTCCGGCAACCGCGCCAAGCTGATCGAGCTGATCGATGCGAAAGTGCTGCCGCACTTCAACTTCGCGGCGATGACCGCGCTCGCGCTCGGCCAGAGCTGGAACAAGGCGAATGCGGAGCAGAAGAAGCGCCTGACGGAGGAGTTCCGCACGCTTCTCGTCAGGACCTACGCGAGCGCGCTCGCCGCGTACAGCGACCAAAAGCTCGATTTCCGCCCGTTGCGCGCCAAGCCTTCCGACACCGACGTCACGGTGCAGGTGCGCGTGCTGCAGCAGGGCACCCAGCCCGTCCCGATCGACTACAGCATGGAAAAGACCGCCGCCGGCTGGAAGGTCTATGACGTAATGGTGGGCGGGGTAAGCCTGGTCGCGAATTACCGCACCGAATTCAACAACGTGGTGCGCGAATCCGGCATCGACGGCCTGGTCAAGAACCTGCACGTCAAAAACGGCAGCCTCGCCGCTGCGGCCGAGAAGAAATGATCCGTCGCGAGGGCGCTCGCATGACGCTTTCCGGGGCGGTCACGCTCGGCAATGTCGCCGCGCTCCTCGATGAAGGGCGCCGGCACCTCGCCGAAGGCGTCCAGCTCGTCGACTTGAGCGAGGTGACCGAAATGGATTCGGCCTTGCTCGCGCTGCTTCTCGCCTGGACGCGCGACGCGCGCGCCCGCGAGCGCGACATCGCGTTTGCCAACCTGCCGGCGTCGCTGCGCACCATCGCACGGCTCTACGGCGTCGAGCGCCTCCTCCCGATCCCCGCAACAGCATCGTCCTGAAAGCGATCGAAGTCCGCGGGGTCGAGAAGCGCTACGGCCGCGTTCATGCGCTCGCCGGCGTGAGCCTCGACGTGGAGGAGGGCGAATTCTTCGGCCTGCTCGGACCGAACGGCGCGGGCAAGACGTCGCTCATCAACGTCGTCGCCGGCCTCGTGCGCGCGGACGCGGGCAGCGTGCAGGTGATGGGCGCCGATGTGCTGCAGGCGTATCGGCGCGCTCGCCGCATGCTCGGCGTGGTACCGCAGGAGCTGGTGTTCGATCCCTTCTTCACCGTGCGCGAGACCTTGCGGCTGCAATCGGGGTATTACGGGCTGCGCAACAACGATCGCTGGATCGACGAGGTGATGCACCATCTGGAGCTGACGGCGAAAGCGGATGCGAACATGCGCTCGCTCTCCGGCGGCATGAAGCGGCGTGTCCTGGTGGCGCAGGCGCTGGTCCACAAGCCGCCGGTCATCGTGCTCGACGAGCCGACGGCCGGGGTGGACGTGGAGCTGCGGCAGGGGCTGTGGCAATTCGTGCAGCGGATGAATCGCGAAGGCCACACCATCGTCCTCACGACGCATTACCTCGAGGAGGCGCAAAACCACTGCGGCCGCATCGCGATGCTGAAGGCCGGCCGTATCGCGGCGCTCGACACCACGCGCAACCTGCTCGGCAGCTTTTCAGGCGTCGAGCTGCGCATGCATCTGCAGCCGGACACGCTGCCGCCCGGCTTCCCCGGCACGCTGCTGCAGCACGAGGCGGGTCAATTCCGGCTCAGGCTCGCAAGCTATGGCGAGCTCGAGGACGCGCTTGCCCGACTGCGCCAGCACGGCATCGCCGTGCGCGAGATGGAGCTGCATCCACCGGACCTGGAAGAGGTGTTCCTGCGCCTCACGGGGCGGGGCTCATGACGCGCTTCCGCACGCTGTGTTACAAGGAGCTGCTGCGCTTTTTCAAGGTGAGCGTGCAGACGGTGGCCGCGCCCGTGCTGACGACGCTCCTTTACCTCGTCATCTTCGGCCACGCCCTCGAGAGCCGCGTGCAGGTGTACGACGGCGTTCGTTACACTTCCTTCCTCGTGCCCGGGCTGGTGATGATGAGCCTGCTGCAGAATGCCTTTGCCAACAGCTCTTCGAGCCTCATCCAGTCCAAGATCACGGGCAACATCGTCTTCATCCTGCTGCCGCCGATTTCCTATGCCGAATTCTTTGCCGCGTACGTCGTCGCAGCGGTGGTGCGCGGGCTGGTGGTCGGCGTCGGGGTGCTGGCGGTCACCGTGTGGTTCGTCGATCTGCGATTGCACGCGCCGCTGTGGGCGCTCGCCTTCGGCCTGCTCGGCGCGGTGCTCCTCGGCACGCTGGGATTGATCGCCGGCATCGTCTCGGACAAGATCGATCAGGTGGCCGCATTCCAGAACTTCGTCATCGTGCCGCTGACTTTTCTGTCCGGCGTGTTCTACTCGATCCATTCGCTGCCCGATTTCTGGCAGCGGCTTTCGCATGCCAATCCCTTCTTCTACATGGTGGACGGCTTCCGCTACGGCTTTTTCGGCGTGTCGGATTTCGCGCCGCTCGGCAGCCTCGCCATTGTCGCCGCGTTCGCCGCCCTGGTGGCATGGGTCGGCCTTGCGCTGCTCAAGTCAGGCTATAAGCTGAGGCACTGATGGTCACTCCCGAGAGCATCAAGCAAAGCATCGAAGCGGGCCTCGCCTGCGATCACGTCGAGGTGATCGGCGACGGCCAGCACTTCCAGGCCGTCGTCGTGTCGGCGCAGTTCGAGGGACGCAGCCGCGTGCAGCGCCATCAGCTCGTCTACGCCGCGCTCGGCGAGCGCATGCGCGAGGAAGTGCATGCGCTGTCGATGCGCACGCTCACGCCGAAGGAGTGGAGCGCCGGTGGATAAGCTGCGCATCCGCGGCGGCCGGCCCCTCGAGGGCGAAGTGCGCGTGTCCGGTGCGAAGAACGCGGCGCTCCCCATCATGTGCGCGGCATTGCTTACGGCGCATCCGCTGCGACTGTCGAATGTGCCCAAGCTGATGGACGTGGCCACCATGGCCAAGCTTCTGCGGCAGATGGGCGTGACGGTCGAGCGCGGCGAAGGCACGATGAGCCTGCACGCGGCCGACATCTCGGATCCGACGGCGACGTACGAGCTGGTGAAGACGATGCGCGCGTCCGTGCTCGTGCTCGGGCCGCTGCTCGCACGCTGCGGGAACGCGAAGGTTTCACTGCCCGGCGGTTGCGCCATCGGCCTGCGGCCGGTCGATCAGCACGTCAAGGGCCTGCAGGCGATGGGCGCGACGATCTCCATCGAGCATGGATACATGCACGCGAGCGCGGCGCGATTGCGCGGCGCGCGCATCGTGATGGACATGGTGACCGTGACCGGCACCGAGAACTTGATGATGGCCGCGGCCCTCGCCGAAGGGACCACGCTCCTCGAGAACGCGGCCCGCGAGCCGGAGGTTCTCGACCTCGCGCGCTGCCTGGGACGCATGGGCGCGCGCATCGAAGGCGCCGGCAGCGACGTGATCCGCATCGAGGGCGTAGCCGAACTCGGGCCGGCCAGCCACGAGGTGATGCCCGACCGCATCGAAACGGGCACCTATCTCACCGCGGCGGCCGCCGCCGGCGGGCGCGTGCGCCTGCGCGGCGCGGCGCCGAAATCGCTCGATGCCACACTCGAAAAGCTGCGCGAATCGGGGGCGGAAATCCGCCTGAGCGGCGATACGATCGAGATCGAGGCCAGCCGCCGACCCCATTCCGTCAGTGTGCGCACGGCGCCGTTTCCGGGCTTCGCGACCGATATGCAGGCGCAGTTCATGGCGCTTGCGAGCGTCGCCGAGGGCACCGCGGTGATTACGGAAACCATCTTCGAGAACCGCTTCATGCATGCCCTCGAGCTGCAGCGCCTCGGGGCCGACATCTCGATCCAGGGCAATAGCGCCGTGGTGCGCGGCGTAGCGCGGCTGCAGGGCGCAACGGTGATGGCGACCGACCTGCGCGCGTCTGCCGGTCTCGTGATCGCGGGGCTCGTCGCCGAAGGCGAGACGATCGTCGATCGCATCTATCATCTGGACCGTGGCTACGAAGCCCTGGAGCAGAAGCTCGGCGCGCTCGGGGCGCGGGTCGAGCGTTTCAGCTAAAATCGCTTCCGAATCAATGCTCAGGGGCCCCTGAAGGGGCCCTTTTCATTTGCCGCCCATGATGCCGATCAAGCTCGCGCTTTCGAAGGGACGGATCTTCGACGAGACCCGTCCGCTGCTCGCGCGCGCAGGCATCGTGGCGAAGGAAGACCCGGAGCGCTCGCGAAAGCTCGTCATCGATACCAATCGGCGCGATCTGCGCCTGATCATCGTGCGCGCTTCGGACACGCCGACATACGTGCAGCACGGTGGCGCAGACCTCGGCATCGCGGGACGCGACGTGCTCGTCGAGCATGGCGGCGAAGGCCTCTACCAGCCCGTCGATCTCGGGATCGCGCGCTGCCGCATGATGGTGGCCGTGCGCAAGGGATTCGATTATCGGGCGGCGGTCGCTCAGGGTGCGCGGCTTCGCGTGGCGACGAAGTACGTCCACACCACGCGCGAGCACTTCGCGTCCAAGGGTGTGCATGTCGACCTTATCCGCCTTTACGGCTCGATGGAGCTCGCGCCGCTCACCGGCCTTGCGGATGCGATCGTCGACCTTGTGTCCACGGGTCGTACGCTGCGCGAGAACGGACTCGTCGCCGTCGAGGAGATCCTCGACATTTCGGCGCGCCTCATCGTCAACCAGGCGGCGCTGAAGACGAAACGCGCCACGCTGCAGCCCATGATCGACGCCTTCGCGCGAGCCGCGCGGTGAAGGTTCGCCGTCTTTCGACCGACCAGCCGGACTTCGCCGCGAGCCTGGAGCGCCTGACGCGCTTCGACGCCGGCGAGGATCCCAGGCTCATCGAGACGGTGCGCGCCATCATCGCCGCCGTGCGCGAGCAGGGCGATGCGGCGGTGCTGGACTACGCGCGCCGCTTTGATGCCGCCAAGGCGCGCTCCGTGCACGAGCTCGAAGTCCCACGCGCTGCGATGCACGCGGCCCTGGCCGCCCTGTCCAGCGAAGAACGCGACGCGCTTGCTTTCGCACACGGGCGCATTACCGCGTTCCACGAACGCCAGCTGCAGAAATCATGGGACTACCGCGAGGCGGACGGCACGCGGCTGGGCCAGCGCATCACGGCGCTCGAGCGAGTCGGCCTCTACGTGCCCGGCGGCAAGGCGGCGTATCCGTCTTCCGTCCTGATGAATGCCGTGCCGGCGAAGGTCGCGGGCGTGGGTGAGATCATCATGGTGAGTCCCAATCCCAACCCGCTGGTCCTCGCGGCCGCGGCGCTCGCCGGCGTCGATCGGGTCCTGACGCTCGGCGGCGCGCATGCCGTCGCGGCGCTTGCCTTCGGCACGGCGTCGGTGCCGCGCGTCGACAAGATCGTCGGGCCGGGAAACATCTATGTCGCCGAGGCGAAGCGCCAGGTCTTCGGCCAGGTCGGCATCGACATGATCGCGGGGCCCTCGGAAATCCTGGTGATTTCGGACGGCACGGCACCGGCGGAATGGATCGCCATGGATCTGTTTTCCCAGGCCGAGCACGACGAGGCGGCGCAAGCGCTGCTGCTTTCGCCCGATCGCCGGCATCTGGACGAGGTGGAAACGGCGATCGCGCCGCTGCTGGCTGAAATGCCGCGCCGCGCGGTGATCGAGCAATCGCTCAGCGCGCGCGGCGCCCTCATACAGACGCGCGACATCGACGAGGCCTGCGCGCTCGCCAACCGCATCGCGCCGGAGCACCTGGAGCTATGCCTCGCCGCGCCGGAAGAGGCGCTCGCCAGGATTCGCAATGCGGGCGCCATCTTTCTCGGACGGTTCAGCTCCGAAGCGATCGGCGATTACTGCGCCGGCCCCAACCACGTGCTGCCGACCGCGGGCAGCGCGCGCTTCTCTTCGCCGCTGGGCGTGTACGATTTCCAGAAACGCTCGAGCATCATCGAGGTGTCGCAGGCGGCGGCGGCAAAGCTCGGCGAGATCGCGGCGACGCTGGCTGATGGCGAAGGGCTTAGCGCGCACGCGCGCTCGGCGCGAATGAGGTTCGGCAAATGACGCCGGAAAAGCTCGTACGGCCGGAAGTGCTGGCCATGTCGGCCTACCAGGTCGCCGAAGCCGCGGGCATGGTGAAGCTCGACGCGATGGAGAACCCGTATCGTCTTCCCGAGGCGCTGCGCCGGGAACTCGCCGAGCGCCTGGCGGCTGTGGAGCTGAATCGCTACCCGGAGCCGAACCCGCGCGCCCTGTGCGAGCTCATCAAGCGCAAGATGCAGGTGCCGGCAGGGATGGAAGTGCTGCTCGGCAACGGCTCGGACGACCTGATCCAGATCATGACGCTCGCCCTCGCCAGGCCGGGCGCAACCCTGATGTATCCGGCGCCGACCTTCGTCATGTACGCGGTCAATGCCAGCCTTTGCGGCATGCAGGCGATCGCCGTTCCGCTGCGCCCGGATTTTTCTCTCGACGCGGATGCCTTTATCGCGTGCATGCGGGAAACGCCGCCGGCGGTCGTCTTTCTCGCCTATCCGAACAATCCGACGGGAGTGCTCTACCCGAAGGCGGACCTGATCAAGGTAATCGAAGCGGCGCCCGGGCTGGTGGTGATGGACGAGGCGTACCACGTGTTCGCCGGCAAGACGTTCTTCGACGAGCTGTCCAGATTCCGCAACCTGGTCGTCCTGCGGACCGTTTCGAAGCTCGGTCTCGCCGGCATCCGCCTGGGCTACCTGGTCGGCCGGCCGGAATGGACCGAGCAATTCAACAAGGTGCGGCAGGTCTACAACGTCAACGTGCTGACCGAAGCGGCGGCGATGTTCGTTCTCGAGCGCCTCGAGGTCCTCGAGGCACAGGCCGCGCAGATCCGCGCCGAGCGCGCCAAGCTCGGCCATCAACTCGCCGCGCTGAAAGGCGTGCAGGTGTTTCCGTCCGAAGCGAACTTCTTCCTCATGCGCGTGCCGGACGCGGCGCGCACCTATGGGGAGCTCAAGCGCCAGGGCGTCCTGGTGCGCAGCCTGCATCCCGGCCTGCCCAATTGCCTGAGGGTGACGGTCGGCACGCCGGACGAAAACCGTATACTGGTCACCGCGCTGAAGGAAGCGCTTTGACCATGCGCACTGCCGAAATCCGCCGCGACACGAAAGAAACGCAGATCCGGGTGAAGCTCGACCTCGACGGTCGGGGCATCGCCAAGCTCGCCACCGGGCTGCCGTTCCTCGAGCACATGCTCGACCAGGTGGCGCGCCACGGCTTGCTCGACCTCGAGATCGAGGCGAAAGGCGACCTGCACATTGATGCGCATCACACGGTGGAAGACATCGGCATCGCATTCGGCCAGGCGTTTGCGCGCGCCATCGGCGACAAGGCCGGGGTGCGGCGCTTCGGCCACGCCTACGTGCCGCTCGACGAGGCGCTTTCGCGCGTGGTGATCGATTTTTCGGGACGGCCCGGCCTCGACTATCACGTCAAGTTCACGCGCGGACTGATCGGCGAGTTCGACGTCGACCTGGTACACGAGTTCTTCCAGGGCTTCGTGAACCATGCGCAGGTGACGCTGCACATCGATAACCTGCGGGGCGACAACGCCCACCACCAGTGCGAGACCGTGTTCAAGGCTTTCGCGCGCGCCTTGCGCGTGGCGGCCGAACGCGACCCGCGAACGCAAGGCGCCATTCCCTCGACCAAGGGGTCCCTCTAACCAGGGACGTTCCGGTGCGAATTGCCGTCGTCGATTACGGGATGGGCAACCTGCGCTCGGTGTCGAAGGCGCTCGAGCATGTCGCGCCCGAGGCCGAAGTGCTGGTCACGGGCGATGCAGCGCTCAT
This sequence comes from Burkholderiales bacterium, assembly GCA_036524215.1. Classification (GTDB taxonomy): domain Bacteria; phylum Pseudomonadota; class Gammaproteobacteria; order Burkholderiales; family SG8-39; genus SCGC-AG-212-J23. Next base: position 5,873 of record DATDCR010000508.1, on the reverse strand, counting down.
CCGCTCCGCCGAACGGGTGGTCGTGCCCGGCCAGGGTGCATTGCCTGATTGCATGCGCAGTCTCACCGAAGGCGGCGCGCGCGAGGCCGTGCTCGAGGCGGTGAGGAGCAAGCCCTACCTCGGCATCTGCCTCGGGCTGCAGATGCTTTTCGAGCACGGGGCCGAGGGCAACGTCGCGGGCTTGGGCGTGCTGCAGGGCAGCGTGCCGCGCTTTGCGGTCAAAGGCCTGAAGATCCCGCACATGGGATGGAACGAGGTGCGGCAGGAAAAGCGCCACCCGCTTTGGGGCGGCATCAGCGACGAGAGCCGCTTCTATTTCGTGCACAGCTACTATCCGGCGCCCAGCGATGCGACCATCACGGCGGCGACATGCATCTATGGCGCGCCCTTTACCTGTGCCGTGGCCCGGGATAACATTTTTGCGGTACAGTTTCATCCCGAAAAGAGCCAGTCCGCCGGCCTGCAACTTCTATCCAACTTCGTCCGCTGGCGTCCCTGATTTTCTGAAACCGACGGCTCCCCTGCCGTGCTGATCATCCCCGCGATCGACCTGAAAGACGGCCGCTGCGTCCGCCTGCAGCAGGGAAAGATGGACACCGCCAAGGTGTTCTCCGACAACCCGGTGGAGATGGCGAAGCACTGGGCCGCGCAGGGCGCGCGCCGCCTTCACATCGTTGACCTGAACGGCGCCGTCGCCGGCCGGCCGAAGAACGAGAAGGTGATCCGCGATGTGATCGCGGCCGTCGGCGAGCAGGTACCGCTGCAGGTCGGCGGCGGCATTCGTGATCTCGACACCATCGAAAGCTATCTCGACGCCGGCGTGACCTACATCGTGATCGGCACCGCGGCGGTGAAGAACCCGGGCTTCCTGTCCGATGCGTGCTATGCCTTTCCCGGCCACATCATCGCCGGCCTGGACGCCAAGGAAGGCAAGGTCGCGGTCGAAGGCTGGTCGAAGCTCACCGGCCACGATGTCGTGGACCTGGCGAAGAAATACGAGGATTACGGCATCGAGGCGCTCGTCTACACCGATATCGGCCGCGACGGCATGATGGGCGGCATCAACATCGAGGCGACGCTGCGCCTCGCGCAGGCGACCAAGACGCCGATCATCGCCTCGGGCGGGCTCAACAGCGTCGAGGATGTGCAGGCGGTCTGCGCCAAGCTCGTGCCCGAAGGCGTGATCGGCGCGATTGCCGGCCGCGCGCTCTACGAAGGCAGGATCGAGCTGAAAGCGGCGCAGGCGGCCGCCGACAAAGCGCTCGGCAAGAGCTGAGCCGGTGGGGCTCGCCAAGCGCGTCATTCCCTGCCTCGATGTGACCGCGGGCCGGGTCGTCAAAGGCGTCAACTTCGTCGGGCTGCGCGACGCCGGTGATCCCGTGGAGATCGCTTCGCGCTACGACCGCGAAGGCGCGGACGAGCTGTGCTTCCTCGACATCACGGCGAGCTCGGACGAGCGCGACATCCTGCTGAACGTGATCGAAGCGGTCGCCTCGCGCGTCTTCATTCCCCTCACGGTGGGCGGCGGCGTGCGCAAGGTCGAGGACGTGCGGCGCCTGCTCAACGCCGGCGCAGACAAGGTGTCCATCAATACCGCGGCCGTGCTTTCGCCGGACCTGGTGCGCGCCGCCTCCGGCATCGTCGGCGCGCAATGCATCGTCGTCGCGATCGACGCGAAGCGCAAAGGCGACGGCTGGGAGGTTTATACGCATGGCGGTCGGCGCGCGACCGGCCTCGACGCCGTCGAGTGGGCACAACGCATGGAAGCTTCCGGCGCGGGCGAGATCCTCCTCACCAGCATGGATCGCGACGGCACGCGAGACGGCTTCGACCTGCCGCTGACGCGCGCCGTTTCCGAATCGGTGGGCATTCCGGTGATCGCTTCCGGCGGCGCGGGCAGCCTGGAGCACCTCGCGCAGGGCGTGCTGGAAGGAAAGGCGGACGCGGTGCTCGCGGCGAGCATCTTTCACTTCGGCGAGTTCACCGTGCGGCAGGCAAAGGAGCACCTCAAGCGCCGGGGCATCGAGGTACGCGAATGAAGACCTGGCTCGACGAGGTACCGTGGAATGGCGAAGGCCTGATCGCCGTCGTGGCCCAGGATGCCGGCAGTGGGCGCGTGCTCACGGTCGCATGGATGAACCGCGAGGCGCTGGCGGAAACCGCGCGCACGAGCGAAGCCGTGTACTGGTCGCGCTCGCGCCGCCGCCTGTGGCGCAAGGGGGAAGAATCGGGGCATGTTCAACGCGTGCGCGAACTGCGCCTCGACTGCGACGCCGATGCGGTGCTGCTCAAGGTGGAGCAGGTGGGCGGCATCGCGTGCCACACCGGCCGCGAAAGCTGTTTCTTTCGAAGACTCGAGAACGGGAGCTGGGTGACGACCGATCCGGTGCTGAAGGATCCGTCGGACATCTACAAGAAATGAAAGCTGGCCTTTACGAGACGCTGGAGCGCATCGCCGCCACCATCGATGCCCACAAGTCGGGCGATGCCAACAAGTCCTACGTCGCGCAACTCTTCGCCAAGGGCGAGGACGCCATACTGCGCAAGATCGGCGAGGAGGCGACGGAGACCATCCTTGCCGCCAAGAGCGGCGACAAGCTGCACCTGGTGCGCGAGACCGCCGATCTGTGGTTCCACTGCATGATCGTGCTGGCGAGCCATGGACTCGGGCCGGCCGACGTGCTGGCTGAAATGCACCGGCGCGAAGGCATCTCCGGCATCGACGAGAAGAAGGGACGCAAGAAGTGACCGATCCAAGCTGCATCTTCTGCAAGATCGCGCGCGGCCTCATTCCCGCGAAGAAGATCTACGACGACGACGACGTGATGGCGTTCCACGACATCCGGCCGCAGGCGCCGGTGCATTTCCTGCTCGTTCCAAAAGCCCACATCGCGACGCTGTACGAGGCGCAGCCGTCGCATCAGGGCGCGCTCGGCAAGATGCTGATCCTCGCCGGGCGTCTCGCGCGCGAAGCCGGCGCGGCGGACGGCTTTCGCACCATCATCAACAACGGTCGGGTGGGGCACCAGGAGGTGTATCATGTTCACATGCATGTCCTCGGCGGGCCCGATCCTCTCGGTCCGATGCTTCAGAGGGCGAAATAACGCAAGGAGGCAGTATGGGTTCGCTCAGCATTTGGCATTGGCTGATCGTACTGGTCATCGTGATGCTGATCTTCGGCACCAAGAAGCTGCGCAACATCGGCGCGGACCTTGGCGGCGCCGTACGCGGCTTCAAGGACGGCATGCGCGAGGGCGGCGACAAGCCGTCCGAACCGGCGCCCCAGATCACCGGCAAGACGGTCGAAGGCGAAGTGCGCGGCAAGACCGAGCACAAGGCCTGAGCGCTCGCTGCAGCGCAGATAAGGCGCCCCCGCGGCGCCTTTTTCATCTCTAGGTCTCGAGCAATGTTCGACATCGGTTTTTCCGAGCTTCTCGTCATCGGCGTGGTGGCGCTGATCGTCATCGGCCCGCAGAAGCTGCCGCGCGTAGCGCGCACCGCGGGCATTCTGCTCGGTCGCCTGCAGCGCTACGTCTCCGACGTGAAGGCCGATATCAATCGCGAGATCGAGCTCGACGAGCTGCGCAAGATGCGCGACTCGATGCAGAGCGCCGCGAGCGACGTGCAGAGCGCCGTCGACCAGGAGCTCAACAAGACCGCCGACGACCTGAACAAGGCGGTGGAGGGCGAGAAAAAGCCCGCCGAGCAAGAAGAGCCGACCGCGCAAAAAGAGCAGAAGCCGGCGTGAGCGACTCGGAAAGCTTCATCTCCCATCTGATCGAGCTGCGCCAGCGGCTGGTGCACGCCGTGGCCGCCGTGCTCGTCGTGTTCGTCGTGCTCTTCATCTGGCCGGGCTCCGGCTATATCTACGATCTGCTCGCCGCGCCGCTGATGAGCGCGCTTCCGGAAGGCGCGAAGATGATCGCCACCGGGGTCATCACGCCGTTCATGGTGCCGGTGAAGGTGACGGCGCTCGCCGCGTTCCTGGTCGCGCTGCCTTACGTGCTTTACCAGGTCTGGGCGTTCGTCGCGCCGGGGCTCTATGAGCACGAAAAGCGCCTGGCGCTGCCGCTCGTCGTCGCGAGCACGGTGCTGTTCCTCTCGGGCGTCGCCTTCTGCTACTTCTTCGTCTTCCAGAAGGTCTTCGCCTTCATCCACGGCTTCGCGCCCAAGTCGATCACTCCGGCGCCCGATATCGAGGCGTACTTCAGCTTCGTCATCACCATGTTCATCGCCTTCGGCGTCACCTTCGAGATCCCGATCGTGGTGATCGTGCTCGTGCGCATGGGGCTCGTCACCGTGCAGCAGCTGAAGGACGCGCGCCCCTACGTGATCGTCGGCGCCTTCGTCGTCGCGGCGGTCGTCACGCCGCCGGACGTGCTGTCGCAGTTCATGCTCGCCGTGCCGATGTGCCTGCTTTACGAGGCGGGACTTTTCTTCTCCCGCTTCATTTCCGCACGCCGTGAGGAGCGCGCCCCGGAGCCGGCGCAAAATCCCTAGGCCTCATTGTCGGTCCGGCGAGCGCGTGGCACCATGGCCGGGCGATACAACCAAGGGGAGATGAAAATGCGCATCCGCATTGCCGCGCTGGCGCTCGCATTTGTCGCATCCAATGTCCTGGCTCAGGCTCAGCTCATCACGGAAAAGAAGTTCTTTACGCTTCCGCAATACACGACGCAGGGCGGCAAGACGATCAAGCAAGTGAGGGTCGGCTACGAGACGTATGGCAAGCTCAACGCGGGCCGCGACAACGCCATCTTCATAGCGCACTTCTTTTCCGGCACTTCACACGCCGCCGGGCGCTACAAGGCCGACGAGAAGGTAGCGGGTTACTGGGACGCCATCATTGGCCCGGGCAAGGCGATTGACACGGACAAGTACTTTGTCGTCAGCGCCGACACGCTCGTCAACCTCAACGTGAAGAGTCCGACCGTCGGCACGACCGGACCGGCCACCATCGATCCGGATAGCGGCAAGCCTTATGGATCCGCGTTTCCCGTGGTCACGATGGGCGACTCGGTGCGCGTGCACAAGGCGCTCGTCGACTCACTCGGCGTGAAGAAGCTGGTGGCCGTGGCAGGCGCTTCAGGCGGTTCCGTCCAGGCCATGGAGTGGGGCGCACAGTACCCCGGCTTTGTCGAGCGCGTCATCCACGTCATCGGCCCGGGACTCGATATCCATCCGTATGTGATCGGGCTGCTCGATCTCTGGGCCATGCCGATCAAGATGGATCCGAACTGGAAAGGCGGGGATTACTTCGGTGGTGCCGAGCCGAACGAGGGCGTGGCGCAGGCGCTGAAGACAGTCACGCTGACGGCCCTGCATTTTGGCTGGGCCGAGAAGGTGCACGGCTACAAGTGGGCGGCGGAGGGAAAGAATCCGGCCGACGCCATGGGCAATCTCTTCGCCATCGAGGACTCGCTTTACAAGACCGGCCAGGCGCGCGCGTCGGCGACTGATGCGGCTCATTTTGTCTGGATGGCTAAAGCCAATCAGCTCTACAACCTGGAAAAGGAACAGTCGCGCATCAAGGCCAAAGTGCTGTTCCTGCCGAGCAAGACGGACATGATTTTTCCGCCTGAGCTTTCGCGCCGCTGGGCGGAAAAGCTTCGCGCGCAGGGCAACTACGTGGAGCTCTATGAGATCGAAGGCACGAGCGGTCACCTCGATGGCTTATTCTCGATCGCCAAGGTCGGCGACCAGATTCGGGCCTTCCTGACGAAGTAGCCTATTCGGCGCGAGCCTGCGGCTTGGGACGCCGGCCGACGCTGACCGTCGCGTCGACGTCCTGCCCCTGCCGCTTCAGCTTGAGCTTCGCCGACTGCCCCGGCGCGAGCGCGGCGATGAGATTGAGCATGCCGGCAGGATCGGCG
>DATDCR010000507.1:0-5786 GCA_036524215.1 Burkholderiales bacterium | reverse complement strand
CCGGTCGCGCGCCTCGCCGCGGCGCACGCCGCGCTGAAAGAGAAGAAGACCTAAGGCTGTCGTCCCCGCGAAGGCGGGGACCCCGTTTAGCGCAGAGCGAAACAGTCGTCCCCGCGAAGGCGGGGACCCCGTTTAGCGCCGAGCGAACGAGTCGTCCCCGCGAAGGCGGGGACCCAGTCTCCTTCGCCGTCAACGCAGTTCCGCGCAAGCGCGTTGTTGCCCGAGGTGAAGCAGCCGGCGGTCTACATCCTTGCCAGCAAACCCTATGGGACGTTGTATATAGGCGTAACAAGCAATCTCGCCGATCGCATCGAAGCCCACCGCAACGGCTGCGTGGATGGATTTACCAACCAGTACAGTGTCCATACGCTCGTCTACGTCGAGCTGCACGCTGACATGTACGAGGCGATTCAAAGAGAGAAGAGACTCAAGAAGTGGAATCGCGCATGGAAGATCAGGCTGATCGAGGAGATGAATCCGGAGTGGAAAGACCTTTCCGCAGAGGCTTTCTGATTTTCTAGACGGGGTCCCCGCCTTCGCGGGGACGACGGCTTAACTTGGGTCCCCGCCTTCGCGGGGACGACGGCAAGGCTCTTTCCTTACGTACTCCGTACCGGATTGCCCCGCTCGGCGAGGAAGGCCGAGAGCGCCTTTCCGGTGTGGCCGTGCCGGAATTTGTCCGGCGGCCCCTGGAAGACGATGCGGCCGCCGCCGTCGCCGCCTTCCGGCCCCATGTCGATGATCCAGTCCGCCTCGGCGATGACGTCGAGGTTGTGCTCGATGACGAGCACCGTGTGGCCGGCGTCGACCAGGCGGTGCAGGACGTGGATCAGCTTTTCGACGTCGGCCATGTGCAGGCCGACGGTGGGCTCGTCGAGCACGTAGAAGGTCTGGATGGTGTTCGACTTGGAGAGCTCGCTCACCAGCTTGATGCGCTGCGCCTCGCCGCCGGAGAGCGTCGGGCTCTGCTGGCCGAGCGTGAGGTAGCCGAGGCCGACGTCCTGCAGGAGCTGCAGGCAGCGCTGGATCGAGGGATGGGCGGCGAAGAAGCCGAGCGCCTCGTCGACGTTCATCGCCAGCACCTCGCCGACGTTCTTGCCGCGCAGCTGCACGCTCAGCGTGTCGGCGTTGAAGCGCGCGCCGCCGCAGGCCTCGCAGGTGACGCGCACATCGGGCAGGAAGGACATCGCGATCTTCTTCAGCCCCTGGCCTTCGCATTCCTCGCAGCGGCCGCCGCTCGTGTTGAAGGAGAAGCGGCTCGCCGTCCAGCCGCGCACGCGCGCCTCGGTCGTGTCTGCGAATAGCTTGCGGATCTGGTCCCAGAAGCCGACGTAGGTGGCGGGACACGAGCGCGGCGTCTTGCCGATCGGCGTCTGGTCGACTTCGAGCACGCGCTCGACGAGCTTGTGCCCCTTGAGCGATTTGCAGCCCACCGGCGTCTTGTTGACCAGCGATTCGTACAGCACATCGCGCGCGAGCGTGGACTTGCCCGAGCCCGAGACGCCGGTGACGGCGATCAGCCGGGCGAGGGGAATGCTCACGTCCACCTTCTTCAGGTTGTGCAGCGCCGCCTTGCCGATCTCGACGAACGCCTTGCCGGCGCCGCGCCGCGGATGCAGCGGATGCCGGAGCGGCTCGCGCAGGAAGCGGCCGGTGATGGAGTCGGGCTGATTGACGAGGTCGTCGGCGTGACCCTGGGCGATCACCCGTCCGCCGAGCTTGCCCGCGCCCGGGCCGAGGTCGATCACGTGCTGCGCGCGCCGGATCGTGTCCTCGTCGTGCTCGACGACGACGAGCGAATTGCCCTTCGCCTCGAGCTTCTCGAGCACGTCGAGCAGCACCTGGTTGTCGCGGTGGTGCAGGCCGATGGTCGGCTCGTCGAGGATGTAGCAGACGCCGCGCAGGTTGCTTCCCAATTGAGCCGCCAGCCGGATGCGCTGCGCCTCGCCGCCGGAAAGCGTCGGTGCCGAGCGATCCAGGGTCAGGTAGCCGAGGCCGACTTCGCCCAGGAAGCCGAGGCGGGAGCCGAGCTCGGCGACCAGGTCGCGGGCGATTTCGCGCTCGCGGCCTTCGAGCTGGAGGTCGGCGAACAATTTGCGCAGGGCGGTGACGGGAAGCTGCCCATAGTCGGAGATGTTCTTCCCGCGCCAGAGCACGGCGAGCGCTTCCGGATTGAGGCGCCTGCCCTCGCACTCGGGGCAGGTCTCGTCGATCTCGAGCCACTCGATCCACGAGTCGAGCACGTTGTCCTCGGCGCCGGTCTTCGAGCGCTCTTCGTCCCACTCGACTTCCTCGATGGAGAGGCCCGTGCCGTAGCAGGCCGCGCACCAGCCATGCTTCGAGTTGTACGAAAAGAGCCTGGGGTCGAGCTCGGGGAAGCTGCGACCGCACGAGCGGCAGGCGCGCTTGGTCGAGAAGACCTGCACCTCCTTGTCGAGGACGTGCACCACGCCTTTGCCGATCTCGAGCGCCGTGGCCAGATTCTTCCGCAGATCGTCCTCGTACTTCGCGCTTACCGCGACGGTCGCGACCGGCAGCTCGATCGTGTGCTCCTTGAAGCGATCGATGCGCGGGAACGGCCGCACCGGCACGAGCTTGCCGTCGACGCGCAATTGCCAGTAGCCCTTGCTCGCCGCCCACTTGGCGAGGTCCGTGTACACGCCCTTGCGGTTGAGCACGAGCGGCGCCAGCAAGGTGACTTTCCTGTTTCTAAAATCCTTGAGGATGCGAGCGGCGATGACCTCCGGGCTCTGCGGCTCGATCGGCACTTCGCACTCGGGGCAGTACTGCGTGCCGAGCTTCACGAACAGCAGGCGCAGGAAATGGTGCACCTCGGTGAGCGTGCCGACGGTCGATTTGCGGCCGCCGCGGCTCGTGCGCTGCTCGATCGCCACCGTCGGCGGAATGCCGAAGATCGCGTCGACGTCCGGCCGCGCCGCCGCCTGCACGAACTGCCGCGCATACGCGTTCAGCGACTCGAGATAGCGGCGCTGCCCCTCGTTGAAGAGGATGTCGAAGGCGAGCGTCGATTTGCCGGATCCGGACACGCCGGTGATCACCGTGAAGCGCCCGCGCGGGATCTCGACGTCGATGTTCTTGAGGTTGTGCTCGCGCGCGTTGTGGATACGGATCACGTTGCCGAGGTAGCGGCTTTCGGGTTCCTGCGCGTGGGGAAAAATGGGGACAGTCCCCAAAGAGCCGGGGACAGTCCCCATTTTTTCCTCGTAGTCGCGCAATGCCTTCCCCGTGTGCGAGGTCGGATGCGCCATCACCTGCGCGGGCGTGCCTTCGCACACGAGCTCGCCGCCCGCAGCGCCGCCTTCGGGCCCGAGGTCGACGAGCCAGTCTGAAGCGCGCATCACGTCGAGGTTGTGTTCGATGACGACGAGGGAGTGGCCGGCGTCGAGGAGATGGCGGAAGGCGCGCAGGAGCTTCGCCACGTCGTCGAAATGCAGGCCCGTGGTGGGCTCGTCGAACAGGAAGAGCTTCGCATCGGCGCCCGCTTCCGTCTCCGCGAGGTAGCCGGCGAGCTTCAGGCGCTGCGCCTCGCCGCCCGAGAGCGTGGGGACCGGTTGGCCGAGCTTCAGGTAGTCAAGGCCGACCTCGACCAGAGGGTCCAGGCGCTGCAGCACTTCCTCGTGGGCGGCGAAAAAGCGCACCGCCTCCGAGATCGTCATGTCGAGGACATCGGCGATCGACTTGCCGCGGTAGGTCGCCTCGAGCACTTCGGCGCGATAGCGGCGGCCGTCGCAGTCCGGGCAGCGCAGGTAGACGTCGGAGAGGAACTGCATCTCGACGTGCTCGAAGCCGTTGCCGCCGCAGCTCGGGCAGCGGCCGTTGCCGGAGTTGAAGCTGAAGGTGCCTTGCGTATAACCGCGCTCGCGCGCTGTCGGCGTCTTGCTGAACAGGTTTCTTATGGCATCGAAGGCGCCGACATAGCTCGCCGGATTGGACCGCGTCGTCTTGCCGATCGGCGACTGGTCGACGAGCACCACGTCGCTCACTTGGTGCGCGCCCTTGAGCGCGCGATGGGCGCCCGGGGTTTCGGTGGGTCTTCCCTTTTGCTTCAAAAGAGCGGGATAGAGGACATCCTGCACGAGCGTCGACTTGCCGGAGCCCGACACGCCGGTGACGCACACCAGGCGCTCCAGCGGGAAGCGCACGTCGATGTTCTTGAGGTTGTGCTCGGCCGCGCCTTCCAGCGTGAGGAAGATGCGTGCCTTCGACGGCTCGCGCGCCTGCATCGCCTTCTTGCGGCCGGAGAGATATTCGGCCGTCAGCGTCTTCTCGGCCGCGAGCTTGTCGGGCGGGCCGAAGAACACGATCTCGCCGCCGCGCTCGCCGGGGCCGGGCCCCATGTCGAGGATGCGGTCGGCGGCGAACATGATCTGCGGATCGTGCTCGACCACGACGAGCGAGTTGCCGGCGTTGCGCAGGCGCTTCATCACGTCGATGACGCGGCCCATGTCGCGCGGATGCAGGCCGATCGACGGCTCATCGAGGACAAACAAGGTGTTGACGAGCGATGTGCCCAGCGCCGTGGTCAGGTTGATCCGCTGCACCTCGCCGCCGGAAAGCGTGCGCGACTGGCGATCGAGCGTGAGATAGCCGAGCCCGACCTCGCAGAGGAACCCGAGCCGCGCGCGCACTTCGGTGAGCAGCAGGTCCGCCGCTTCGTCCATCGGCGCGGGCAGTCTCAATTCATTGAAGAAACCCCTGACTTCGGCGATCGACATCAGCATCAGCTCGTGGATCGAGCGGCCGTCGATCTTCCACAGCAGCGCATCGGGCTTCAGGCGCGTGCCGTGGCAGGCCTCGCATTCCGTGTACGCCCGGTACTTCGAGAGCAGCACGCGGATGTGCATCTTGTACGCCTTGCTCTCGAGCCACTTGAAGAAGCGCCGCACGCCGTACCAGACGCCGGGCCACGACTTGCGCCAGCTCACCCACTCGGGCTCGCCCTCCAGCACCCAGGTACGTTCCTTCTCGCTGAGATCCCTGAATGGGGTGTCCAGGGAAATACGGCGTTTCTTCGCGTACTTCTCCAGGTCGTCCTGGCATTCCTTGAAGCTCGGGCTCTGCCAGGGTCTGACCGCGCCCTGCCGCAGCGTCTTGGCTTCGTCGGGAACGACAAGGCCGAAGTCGACGCCGATCACCCGCCCGAAGCCGCGGCAGGCCTCGCACGCGCCGAGCGGCGAATTGAAGGAGAAGGCGGCGGGCGTCGCCTCGGTGTAGTGGATGTCGCAGTCGGCGCAGTGCAGCCCCGACGAGAACCGAAAAACAGGGACAGACCACGTTTTTCCTGCCGCGGCGTTCGCCACTTCGCTGGAAAACGTGGTCTGTCCCTGTTTTTCGACGTAGATGTTTACGCGGCCCTGTCCGACGCGCATCGCCGCCTCGAGGGCGTCCATGACGCGGGACTTCTCGGTGGAGGAGAGCTTCACCCGGTCGGCCACCACCTCGATGCAATCCTTCGTCTTGGCGTGGATGCGCGTGTAGCCCTGCGCCTCGAGCAGCTGCAGCACCTCGGCTTCGCTGAAGTTCTTCGGCACCGTCACCGGGAAGGTGATGAGCAGCCGCTCGTCGCCTTTTTCCTTCAGGCATTCATAGATGCTGCCCGGCGTGTCGCGCACCACTGGCTTGCCGCAGCCGCGGCAATGCAGCTTCGCCGCGCGGGCGAAAAGGAGCTTCAGGTGATCGTTCAGCTCGGTCATCGTGCCGACGGTCGAGCGCGAGGTGCGCACCGGGTTCGTCTGGTCGATGGCGATCGCCGGCGGGATGCCCTC
>DATDCR010000506.1:0-2999 GCA_036524215.1 Burkholderiales bacterium | reverse complement strand
ACAGGAGATCGTGGATCTCAGTCATCGAAGAACGGGGTTTCGCCTTCGCCCCGCAGCCGAACGTCAAACCTGTAGACGGTGCCCTCCCGCTTGGCGACGAGGAGACTGCGCCGAGCCGAAGGCACGGCGTCGAGCACCGGGTCCTTGCCCATCTCGAAGAACATCACCGTCTGCAGCTGGCGCATGAGACCGGAGTAGAGAAGCAGGAAGTTGATGTGCGGCAGCCGCCCCTCGTAGGCGCCCGGCTTGATGGTGCGGAAGCGATAGATGCCGTGCTCGTCGGTCGCGGCGCGGCCCCAGCCGAGGAACTCACCGCCGAAGCGGCCCTGGCTGTCGGCCTGCCAGATCTCGACCACCACGTTGTCGAGCGGCTTGCCGTCGAGCTGCGTGATGCGTCCTTCGATCTCGATCACTTCTCCTTTGACGTTCGCGGCCAGGTCGTTCGCACCCTGCGCGAACTCGCGAGGAAAGAACGGCCCCAGCGTCATCTCGCCGGTGGGAACGAGCCGGCTCACGGCAGCGCAGGCGTGCTGGCGTTGCCGCGCACGACGATCTGGTGCTCGTAGACGAGGTAATTCGTTTTCGACGGCACGAAGCGTGCAACGCAGCGGCTGCGCGCTTCGCCGTCCCGGATGGCGTTCAGGATCGCGTCGGCCTCGTTGAGCGGCTCGCCGGGAAAGAACATCTGCGTGACGAGCCGCGAGAGCCACACCCTGCCGCACACCGAGAAGTGGATGTGCGGCGGCCGCCACCAGCCGCCGGTATCCGGCACCGGATAGGCGCCCGGCTTGATGGTGCGAAGCTCGATCAGGCCGCTGTCGCCCGCGACAAGGCGCGCCGCGCCGTAGAAGTTCGGATCGGCGGGCGCGTCGTGCGAGTCGTTCGGATGGATGTACTTGCCGGCGGCGTTGGCGTGCCAGATCTCGACCAGCGCGCCAGGCACCGGAGCCCCGTCCTCGTCCACGACGCGCGCGCGCAAGTGGATCAGCTGCCCCAGCGCCCGTTTTCCCCCCGTTCCTGCCAGATCGGGACGCAGGAGCGGGAGTTTCTTCGTGAGGTTCCCGGGGCCGGTGAGCTCGCTCGCCGTCTGCGGCCGGCGCACGAGCGGCTGCGCGGGCCAGCGCTGCGCGGTCTGCGCGTAGCCGGCCACCACGCCCTCGGATTGCGTCGCCGGGTCGCGTCGCTTGAGCATGGTTGACAGCCTAAACGGATATAGTTGATAGTGTCAACGATGGACGCGGTCACGCTCTGCGAGTGCTTCGCGCGCGACGGGCTGCAGCACGAGCCCGAGTTCCTGCCGACGCCGGCCAAGCGTGCGCTGGTCGAGCGCTTCGCCGAGATCGGCTTCCCTCGCGTCGAGGCGACCTCCTACTCCAACCCGAAGGTCGTGCCCCAGTTCGCGGATGCCTCCTCCCTTTTGAGGGATCTCAAGCGAAGGCCCGGAGTCCATTACAAGGCCACCTGCGCGAACGTGCGCGCGGTCGAGCGCGCCCTCGCCGACCTCGATGCCGGCTACGGCGCCAACGAGATCAGCCTGCTCGTTTCCGCCACCGAGGCGCATTCGCACAAGAATCTCAAGCGCTCGCGCGCCGAGCAGTGGATCAACATCGACGAGATGGTGCGCGCCGCGCGCGGGCGCTTCCGCCTGATCGGCACGGTGTCGGTCGCCTTCGGCTGCCCGTTCGAAGGGGCGGTGGACGCCGGCGTGGTCACCGCGGATTACGAGCGCTTCATCGGCCTGGGCGTCGGGCACGTCGCGCTAGGCGACACGATCGGCAGCGCGACGCCCGTGTCGGTGAAGCGCCTGTTCGGAAAGCTCAGAGGCGGCACGCCCATTGCGCACTTCCACGACACGCGCGGCACCGGGCTCGTAAACTACGTCGCCGCCTACGAGGCCGGCGTGCGCTGGTTCGACTGCGCGTTCGGCGGCGTCGGCGGCCATCCGGCGAAAGTGAAGTACGGCGAAGGCCACACCGGCAACGTCTGCACCGAGGATCTCGTGAATCTCTTCGAATCGATGGGCATCCCGACCGGCATCGATCTGGGCGAGCTCCTCGCCACCGCGGAGCTTTGCGAGCAGGCGCTCGGGCGCGAGCTGCACGGGCGCGTCACCCGCAGCGGACTCAGCCCGGCTCTTTCAAGATGACCAGAATTCTGGTCAAATACGTGAATGGCGAAAATCCTACCCATCTCGGACGTGAAGGCGCGCTTGCCCGAACTCGTCAAGGATGTCGAGTTGCGCGAGGACGAGGTGATCGTGACGCGCAACGGTAAGCCGGCGGCAACGCTCGTCAGCTACGCGGAATACGAGCGCCTCAAGGAAACGCTCGATGTGCTGAGCGATCCCGACCTGATGCGCCAGATCCGCGAGAGCGAGGCCTACCTCGCGTCCGGCAAGCGCGGCCTGTCGTTCGAGGAGGTCTTCGGAGAGCCGCAGGTGCCGGCCCGCAAGCGCAAGAAACGCCGCTAGCGTCCGTGTACCGCGCCGAGATCATTCCCTCGGTAGCGGAGGTCTTGCGCCACCTGCCCCCGGATCTCAAACGCGCCGTAAAGTCCTCGATCCGGGCGGTCGGAGCCGATCCCGCGATCGGAGAGCCGCTTCGCGGCGAACTGAAAGGCCACTTCAAGGTTGGGGTGCGCCGTTACCGCATCGTGTACCGGATAGACAGAAAGGCACGCGCAGTCGTGGTCGTAGCAGTCGGACATCGCCGGAGCGTCTACGAGGAACTGGCAGATCTGCAACGGCAAGGCGCCAAGCCGTGAAGGAACACTTCGTGCACGTGCACTCGATGCACCTTGCCACCGGCGAGGAAGCGCTCGTCGCCCGCGTCGTCGCGCCCGACGGCCGCGTGGGCTTCGGCTTCAGCCTGCGTCTCGATGCGACGGGGGCGCGGCACATGGCGGAATGGGCCGCCGGCGTGCGCGCGGAGCGCCCGCCTTACGAGAGCCAGCTCGACCACGCCTGGGAGCGCGCGTGGCTCTCGGACGAGGAAATCGAG
>DATDCR010000505.1:0-1758 GCA_036524215.1 Burkholderiales bacterium | reverse complement strand
GGCGGTTTCGGCCGATCGATATCCAGCGCGCACTCGGCATGCGTCGGCGCGCGCTGCGGCTGCCCGGCTGGACGGCGGGCGCGGTGGGCGCCGTGATCGGTGTAGGCGCGCGCAACGAGGAGCGCGGCGGCCCGTACGGCTGCCTGCTCGTCGAGGCACGCAAGCGGTGAAATTCCTCAGCTACGCCATGATGGGCGGCATTTGCACGCTCCTCAACCTCGTCGTGCTTTGGCTGCTCACCTCGGTGCTCGGCCTGCACTATCTCGTCTCTACCCTGATCTCGTTCTTCACCCTCACGCCGGTCGGCTTCTGGCTGCAGAAGATCGTCACCTTTCGCACGCCGCGTGGCCGCGCGCACATCGAGTGGCCGCGCTACTTCATCACCATGGGCTCAAGCCTCGCCGCCAATCTCGGCCTGATGTACGTGCTCGTCTCGCTCGCCGGCCTGTGGTATCTCGCCGCGAGCCTCGTCGTCACCGCGGCGCTGCTCGCCGCGAATTTCCTCCTCAACGACCGTTGGAGCTTCGCGCTGCGGCGCTGATGCGTATCGCCCTCATCACCCATTACTTCCCAGCGCACCGCGGCGGCGTCGAACTCGTCGCCTGCGCGCTGGCGCGCGAACTGGCCGCGCGCCACGGCGCCGAAATCGAATGGCACGCGAGCGATAGCGATCCGCCGCCGGCGATCCCCGGCGTGCGCTGCGTGCCGGCCAAAGCCTGCAACGCGATCGAGCGCCGCCTCGGCTTTCCCTACCCGCTGTGGTCGCCGAGCGCGCTCTGGCGCGCAGGTCGCGCCGCGCGCCGCCTAGATGCGCTGCATTTGCACGACTGCCTGTACCTGCCCAACCTGGTGGCTTATGTCGCGGCACGCTTCGCCGGCCGCCCCGTGCTCGTGACGCAGCACGTCGGTATGGTGCCCTACCGCAGTGCTTTCTTGCGCGCGCTGCTCTCGGCCGCCAATCGCATATTCGGCCGCCTGGTGCTCGGCGGCGCGACGCAGGTCGTCTTCATCAGCGATTCGGTGCGGCGCTATTTCGAGCGTTTCGTGCGCTTTCGCGCGCCGCCGCTATTGCTCGCCAACGGCGTGGACATTGCCGTCTTCCGTCCCGCTGACAAGCGCCACGCGCTGCGCACCGAGCTCAAGGTGCCGGAGGGTGCGCTGCTCTTTCTTTTCGTCGGCCGCTTCGTGGAAAAGAAGGGGCTCCGCGTGCTGCATGAGCTGGCGATGCGCCTGCAGCACGTGCGATGGGTCTTTGCCGGCTGGGGCAACCTCGATCCCGAGCGTTGGGCGCTTCCCAATGTCAGCGTGATCCGCGGACGATCGAGCGCCGAGCTCGCGCCGCTCTACCAGGCAGCCGATCTTCTCGTGCTGCCGAGCGTCGGCGAAGGTTTCCCGCTCGTGGTGCAGGAAGCGATGGCGTGCGGCACCCCGGCGCTGATCGGAGCCGAAACCGCGGCTGGGTGTCCCGACGCGGCGGAGCTGCTCCTCGCCGAGCCGGCCGAAGGCGACGACGTCGTAGCGCGCTGGGAGCAGCGCCTGCGGCAAGTGACGCCCCAGGCCCTCGCGGTGCTGCGGCCCAGAGTCGCCGCCTTCGCCGCGGCTAACTGGTCGTGGGAGCGCTGCGCTGCGCGCTACGCCGAGCTCTTCCGCCAGTGCGCCGGCAAATGAGCCCTGAAGCATTCTGGACGCGACGCTATTTCGCCGCATCGGCTGCGATCGGCGTCGTCTCCTTCTTCCTCATCTTCCACCTCACGGGCT
>DATDCR010000504.1:0-8587 GCA_036524215.1 Burkholderiales bacterium | reverse complement strand
CTCAGCACGAACCCTCACCGCCCGCGGTTGCCACCGAGAGCGTCGCGATCGTCAGGCCGGCCGCTGTCCCGCCCCCGCCGCCGCTCGAGGCGGCGCGCGCCAAGCCCTTCGACGGCGAAAAGGCGGTGGTTGCGGAACGGCCGTCGATCCCCACCGTCGACGGCACGCGCCCGCGCGGCGACGTCTGGGAGCGGATTCGCAAGGGCTTCGCGATGGACGATCTGGACAGCGCGCTGGTGCGCAAGCAGGTCGCCTACTACACCGCGCATCCGGAGTACCTGCAGCGCGTGTTCGACCGCAGCAAGCTCTACCTCTATCACATCGTGACCGAAATCGAGCGGCGCGGGCTGCCGACCGAGCTCGCGCTGCTGCCGATGGTGGAAAGCGCGTTCAACCCGATGGCGTACTCGCGCGCACGGGCGTCGGGCCTGTGGCAATTCATCCCCTCCACCGGCAAGCGCTTCGAGCTCGAGCAGAGCTGGTGGTACGACGAGCGGCGCGACATCGTCGACTCCACCAACGCGGCGCTCGACTACCTGACCGAGATCTACAAGATGCACGGCGACTGGCACCTCGCCCTCGCTTCCTATAACTGGGGCGAGAACGCGGTGAGCCGGGCGATCGCCAAGAACCGCAAGGCGAAAAAGCCGACCGATTACGAGCACCTGCGCATGCCCAAGGAAACGCGCTGGTACGTGCCGAAGCTGCAGGCGCTGAAGAACATCATCCGTGATCCGGCGCGCTACGGCATCGACCTGAGCCCGATCCCGAACGAGCCTTATTTCGTGCGCGTCTCCGAGACGCCCGACATCGACCTGCAGCTCGCGGCCAAGCTCGCGGAGATGCCGGTCGAGGAGTTCCTCGCGCTGAACCCGGGCTTCAATCGCCCGCTGATCCGCTCCTCGGGCGGCTCGCGCATCGTGCTGCCGGCGGAGAAAGTCGACGTCTTTTACGAGAACCTGGCGAAATACGACCCGAAATCGCTCGTCTCGTGGCAGGTCTATCACCCCAAGCGCGGAGAAACGTTCACCACCCTGGCCAAGAAGTTCAGCGTGCCGATCGCGCAGCTGAAAAAGGTCAACGGCGTGCACGCCCGCTCGACGCAGATGCCCGACGTGCTGGTTGTCCCCCTCAGGGAAGAAGCGCTCGAGGCGGCGAAGCTGCCGGTGATGTATGCGCCGCCGATTCCGGTGCGCGGCACGTTGAATGTGGTGCACCGCGTCAAGGCAGGCGAGACCCTCGCCGGCATCGCCAAGCGCTATCGCGTCACCGTGCAGACGTTGAAGCGCCTCAATCGACTCGGGCCTACGCTCCACGTAGGCCAGAAGATCTACGTGAGAAAGCGCATTCGTTAGCGGCTCGCTCTCGCCATCCTATGCGACTATTCGGCCGTGCATTTTCCCCGCAAAGTCGCGCTCGCTGGCGTATGGCTGCTGTTAGCGGCTTGCGCGACGCCGCCCTCGCCCACCCCGGCGCCGCAGCCGGGCGAGCCATCGGCGGTCACAACTTTGCCAACGACGCAGGACACCGCCAGCGCGCCAGCCGCGGCTCCTAATGCCGCCGCCACTGCGGCGCCCAGCGCCCCGCTCGAGGCGAACCGGGCGCAGCCTTTCGAAGGGGCGCGCGACACCGTCGTACCGCGGCCGCGCATCCCGGTGGTGGACCGCACGGTGCCGCCGGAGGACCTGTGGGAGCGCATGCGCCAGGGCTTCGCCATGCCCGACCTCGACAATGCCCTGGTGCGCGAGAAGATGGCGTACTACGCGGCGCGGCCGGAATACCTGCAGCGCATCTTCGATCGCAGCCGCATGTACCTGTTCCATATCGTGGAGGAGCTCGAAAAGCGCGGCATGCCGACCGAGCTCGCGCTGCTGCCGATGGTGGAGAGCGCGTTCAATCCGATGGCGTACTCGAGCGCCCATGCCTCGGGCCTGTGGCAGTTCATCCCGGGCACCGGCAAGCGCTTCGAGCTGCAGCAGAACTGGTGGTACGACGGCCGCCGCGACATCGTCGACTCGACCAATGCCGCGCTCGATTACCTGCAATACCTCTACGAGATGCACGGCGACTGGCACCTCGCCCTCGCCTCCTACAACTGGGGCGAGAACGCCGTGGCACGGGCGATCGAGAAGAACCGCCGCGCCGGCAAGCCGACCGACTATTCGCATCTGACGATGCCGCTCGAGACGCGGCACTACATCCCGAAGCTGCAGGCGCTGAAGAACATCGTCACCAATCCCGAGCCGCTCGGCATCACGCTCGACCGGATCCCGAACCAGCCCTACTTCGCCACCTATACCAAGCTGCGCGATATCGACGTGCAGCTCGCCGCCAAGCTGGCGGACATGTCGGTCGACCAGTTCATGGCGCTCAACCCCGGCTTCAGCCGGCCGCTGATCCGCGCCTCGGTGACGCCGCGCATCGTGCTGCCGGTCGACAAGGTCGACGTGTTCCACGAGAACCTGCAGAACCTCGACGAGAAGTCGCTCGTCTCCTGGCAGACCTACTATCCGAAGAAGGGCGACACGCTGGAGTCGATCGCCAAGAAGTACGGCATGACCGTGAGCCATCTCAAGGAAGTGAACGGCATCTCGCAGCGCTCGCGCGCGCTGCCCGGCGTGATGGTGGTGCCGGCCAACCGGAGCGCGGCGCTCGGCATGACGCGGCTGCCGATCATGTACGCGCCGCCGATCCCGATCACGTACCGGCGCATCTATCACACTGTGAAGCCGGGCGAGACGCTGGCCTCCATCGCGCGGCGCTTCCGCGTCTCGCTCGATGACATGAAGCGCTGGAACCCGAAGGGCGCCATCGCCGGCAAGCAGGTGGCGATGGAAGTGCGCTCGACCAAGCCCAAGCCACGCGCCAAGGCGAAGGGCAAGCCCCGCCGGGCATCCTAGGCGGCGCAGGGCCGGCGCGACCGCCCTAAACATTGCGCGGCGATCATCGCCGCATGGATCTTTCCGAACTCCTGCGCAAGAGCGGCCTGCGCCTCGAGCCGCTGGCAGACGGGCGCCACCGCGTCTTCGTCCAGCCCGAGGCGAGCTGTCCCGGGGCGAGCGATACGTGGACCACGGCCTATCCGCCCGAGCTCGTCTACGAGATCCACGCCGCCAAGGGACCTTACGTCTGCGACGAGATCATGCGCGAGGAAGATCCGCGCTACGTCGAGCATGCCATCCGCCACGAAGTGCTCGGCTATGTCGAGGCAGCCGAATTCTCCGACAAGCGCGTGCTCGATTTCGGCTGCGGCGCGGGCGCTTCCACGCTCGTGATGAGCCGGCTCCTGCCGCCCTGCAGCCTCGTCGGCGTCGACTTGCAGCAACGGCTGGTGCACCTGGCGCGCCTTCGTGCAGAGCATCTCGACAGACCATGGCTGCGCTTCTTCGTCTCCCCGTCCGGCGATGCGATTCCGGAGGGCATCGGCACCTTCGATTACATCGTGCTCTCCGCAGTCTACGAGCACCTGCTGCCGCAAGAGCGCCGGCGGCTCATGCCACGGCTGTGGCGCAGCCTCAGGCCCGGCGGCGTGCTTTTCGTGAACCAGACGCCGCACCGCTATTCGCCCATCGAGATGCACACGACCGGATTGCCGCTCATCAATTACCTTCCGGACGCCCTCGCCTTCCGCGCGGCCAGGCGATTCTCGAAGCGCCTGAAAGGCGACGAAAGCTGGCCGGACCTGCTGCGCGCCGGCGTGCGCGGCGCCACGATCCGCGAGGTCCTCGCCATGCTCGGCACCGGCGCCGAGCTGATGAAGCCGCGCCGCGGCGACCTCATCGACCTCTGGCACGGCAAGCTCTCGCCGCGCCATGCGGCTCTGAAGAAGGCGATCTGGACGGGCCTCAAGGTGCTGAAGCCCGTCGGCGGCATCCACCTGGTGCCCGAGCTGACGCTCGCTATCCGGAAGCTCGCTTAAGCCCGGCCAGATCGAGTTTCTTCATTCGCAGCACGGCTTCCATCACGCGGTCGCTGTTCGGCCCGCTGACGAGCGCCGGCAGGATGGACGGCACGACCTGCCATGACAGCCCATAGCGGTCCTTGAGCCAGCCGCACTGCTGCGCCTTGGGATCGCCGCCCTGCGAGAGCAGCTCCCAGTAGCGGTCGATTTCCTCCTGCGTATCGCAGGAAACCTGCAGCGAGACCGCCTCGTTGAACCTGAACACCGGGCCGCCGTTCAGCGCGGTGAACGCCTGGCCGTCGAGCTCGAACGCCACCACCATCACCGATCCGGCCGGGCGGCGATGCACCTCGAAACCCGCCTTTCCGTAGCGGCTGACCTGGCTGATCCGGGAGTTGGGAAAGATGCTCGTATAGAAGCGCGCCGCCTCCTCGGCCTGGTCGTCGAACCACAAGCAGGGCGTAATCCTTTGAATCTTCGTCATCGGTGTTACCTCCTATCCCGTGGTCGTTCGGGACGGCCGCAAATCGACAGCTAGCCGTGCGTAAGGCTGGCGAGCGCCACGAGCGCTGCCGCGATGCCGATGGCCTTACGCACGGTGAACGCTTCCCGCAGGAACGCCACGCCCAGGATGCCGGTGACCACGAAGCCCATCTGCGCGATGGGCACCGCGACGCTCGCCTGCCCGCGCGCCATGCTCTCCACCATGAAGGCAAAGGCGAGCGCGAGCACGATGGCCGCCCGAGGCGCGTAGCGCACCGCGGCCGCGGAGGGCCGGATGCGGCCATCGACGGCAGCGACGAAGACGGTCGCGAGGCTCACCACGACGGCGGCCTGGGTCACGATCAGCGACCCGGGCGTGGCGCCGGCGCGCAAGCCGAGCGTATAGATGAAGTTGCCGATGCCGACCGCGACGGTGGCGATCAGCACCCGGACGAGCGATTCGCGGCTCTCCGGGTGATCCGGCGCACGCGGACCGCCCAGGAGCAGCCAGGCGGCGGCCAGGGCGAGCGCAATGCCCGCCATCTTGTAGATCGTCAGCGGCTCACCGAGGAGCGCAATGGCGAGCGCGGCAGTCAGCACGAAGCTCAGGCGGAAGACCGGCGCGTTGATGCTGATGGAGCCGGTCCTCAGGCTGTGCGCGAAGTTGTAGAAGCCGACGAGGACGAATATGCCGGCCACCGCGCCCCATAGCGATCCCGCGACGAAGCGCAGCGAGCCGGTAACCAGCGCGTAGAGCGTCACGGCAGGCGCAAACACCCACGCCTGCACCATGAGGAACTGATGCGCCTGCGCGCCGGCCGCCGCGCCGCGCTTGTAGACGAGATCGCCGAGCCCGAAGCAGAGCATCGCGCCGAGCGCGAATTCCATCCCGGGCGTCATGCCTACCGCTTGCGCAGGAACACGTGCATGGCGCGCTCGCCGGCGACCTGCTGCGCGCATTCATAGCCGAGCGCATGCAGGTCGATGCCCTGCCACAGGTGTTCCCCCGATCCCATCAGGACCGGTCGGATGGCGAGATGCAGCTCGTCGATCAACCGCGCCTGGAGGTACTGGCGGATCGTGGACACGCCGCCGCCGAGCCGCACGTCGCGGCCGCCCGCGGCCGCCTTTGCCTGCTCGAGCGCCGAATGGATACCGTCCGTGACGAAGCGGAACTCCGTGCCGCCCTTCATCTTGAGCGGCGCGCGCGCGTGATGCGTGAGGACGAAGACCGGGGTGTGATACGGCGGCTCCTCGCCCCACCATCCTCGCCAGCTCTCGTCGGGCCACGGACCGCGCACCGGGCCGAACATGTTGCGGCCCAGGATCCAGGCACCGATGCCTTCGAAGCCCTTCTCCGCCATGCCGTTGTCGACGCCGGTCTCGCCTTCGCCTTTCCCGTACATCTTCTGGAACACGCGCGTGGGGAAGAACCATTCCATGAGCTCGGGCCCGCGCACGCCGAGCGGGTTCTTCAGATCCTGGCTCGGGCCGGCGCCGTAGCCGTCGATGGATACCGCAAAGCTTTGCACGCGCAGTTTTGACATGGCGTTCACCTTAAGCGATGCAGCACGTCGGCAGCAACGCCGACGAAGGCGGCGAGCCATGCGACGAGCGCGATGTAGAGGAAGGCGGGAGGCAGGAAATCGAGAAAGTTGAATCCCATGGCGACGATCAGCTCGTGGGTGCCGGCGGCATACATGCCGAGCGGGAACACGGCGCCCCAATAGAGCGGATCGTATTTCAGCGGGAAGCGACGGTAGACATAGCGCCAGAGCGCGAGGATCACCAGCATCGGAATCCACCAGGTACCGGTCGCCCAGTAGAAAACCGTGAACCCCTTGATGAACGGCAGCAGCGACGACAGGTACGGCGCGTCCGGCGCATTGATGACGAGGAGCGACCCGGCGAGCGTCGAGATCGCCATCGCGCCCATGTTGATCCAGTACGGCGGCGAGAGATCGCCGGGCGAGAACGGGAAGAAGGTATAGCGATAGAAGATGAGCGACATCATCCAGATGTAGAGCATTCCGCCCCACAGCCACATGGAAAGGGCGAGGAAGTTCATCTCGAGGCGGATCGGCTGCCCGGCATGCGTGGCGAGGAGCGCGGCGAGCACCGCGATCGATTGCGTCGCGACCACGGCGAGAAGCCAGCCTCCGCTGATCCCCTTGTCGAGCGCGGGCTTCTCCTGCTTGATGGTGAGGCCGGCGAAGATCGTGTAGGTGAGCCCGATCCACAGCACGACGGCCACGACCCAGAGCGCCATGCCGACCCGGTAGGCCCCTTCGAGCAGGACGAACTGGCTGCCGAGCACGCAGGTGCCCGCCACCGTGGTGAAGAAACCGGGACCGCGCAGGTGGTCGACGAGATCACCGAAGAAGCGCCGCGCATGCATGACCATGCGCATTGTGGTGAGCACCCAGAGCACCGCGTATACGAAAGCGTTGAAGTAGAACAGCCCGAGCGCGACGGCTGGCATCCCACGCAGGTGCGCGGCGAGCGAGACGATGCCGGTTGCCATCACCATGCCGAAATAGGCCGGTGACAGGTCGGCTAGGTTGGCCCGCGTCTGCTTCAGTCGCGTGGCTTCATGCGGTGGCGCCGGCCTCGATCAGCTTGCGCGTGTAGTCCGACTTGGCGCTGCCGATCACGTCCTCGAGGCGGCCGCTCTCGACGATGCGGCTGTCCTTCATCACCATCACGCGGTGTGCCATGGCGCGCACGACGTCGATGTCGTGCGTGACGAGGATGTACGAGAGCTCGTATTTCTTCTGCAGGCCGGCGAGGAGCTCGAGCACCTGCTTCTGGATGGTGACGTCCAGCGCGCTCGTCGGCTCGTCGAGCACGACCACTTTAGGCTTGACGATCAGCGCGCGTGCGATGGCGATGCGCTGACGCTGTCCGCCCGAGAACTCGTGCGGATAGCGAGCAAGGAGCGGCTCGGCCTCGCCGCCCTCGGTGAGCCCGACGTCGAGCAGCGCCTGGAGGATGCGCTTGCGGCGCTCGCCGGCATCGAGCGAAGGCTCGTGGATCTCGAGGCCCTCGCCGACGATCTGCTCGATGGTGAGCCGCGGCGAAAGGGAAGACAGCGGATCCTGGAATACGACCTGGATCTCGCGGCGCAGGTTGCGGCGGTGCGCGGCATCGCCTTCCTTCCAGCGCTTGCCGTCGATGCGGATGTCGCCTTGCGCAGCCACGAGGCCGAGCACCGCGAGCGCGAGCGTCGTCTTGCCGGAGCCGGATTCGCCGATCACGCCGAGCGTCTCGCCCGGCGCGAGGTCGAAATCGACGTGCTCGACGGCCGTGAAATGGCCGCTCTTGAACCAGCCGCGGATGCCGGGCAAGGGCGTCGGGTAGTCCACGCGCACGTCGCGCACCTGCACGAGCTTTCCGTCCTTGGGCAAGCCCACGACACGGTCGGGCCGGCTGTTCACGAGCTTGCGCGTATAGGGATGCTGCGGCCGCTCGATCACCTCCGCGGTCTTGCCCTGCTCCACCATCACGCCTTTCTCCATCACCGCGACTCGATCGGCAAAGCGCCGCACCAGGTTGAGGTCATGCGTGATGAGCAGGAGCGCCATGCCGGCCTGCGCGCGCAGACTCTCGAGCAGCTCGAGGATCTGCATGCGGATCGCGACATCGAGGGCGGTGGTCGGCTCGTCGGCGATCAAGAGCTTCGGGCTGCAGGCGAGCGCCATGGCGATCATCGCGCGCTGGCGCTGGCCGCCCGAAAGCTGGTGCGGATAGCTCCTGGCGCGGCGCTCGGGCTCCTCGATCCCGACGCGGCCGAGCGCGGCGACCGCCTCCTTCCAGGCCTCGGCGCCGCGCAGGCGCGTATGGAGCTCGAGCGATTCCACGATCTGGTCGCCGACCGTGTAGATCGGGTTCAGCGCGGTCATCGGTTCCTGGAAGATCACCGCGATGTCGCGCCCGCGCATGGCGTGCAGCTCGGGCGCGGACATGGCGAGGACCTCCCTGCCGTCGAAGCGGATGCTGCCGCTCAGCCTCGCGTTCTCGATGAGCCGCAGCGTCGAGAGCGCCGTAACCGTCTTGCCCGAGGCGGATTCGCCGACCAGCGCGAGCTTCTCTCCGGCGTCGAGCGAAAACGAGACGTTGTCGACCACCTTGCGCGGGCCGAAGTGGATGCTGAGATCGCGAACCTCGAGCAGGCTCACTTCTCTTCGCCCTCGAGAACCTTGC
>DATDCR010000503.1:0-2789 GCA_036524215.1 Burkholderiales bacterium | reverse complement strand
CAGGAATTCAAGCAGGTCGGCCGCA
The DNA here is from genome assembly GCA_036524215.1 of Burkholderiales bacterium. Taxonomy (GTDB): domain Bacteria; phylum Pseudomonadota; class Gammaproteobacteria; order Burkholderiales; family SG8-39; genus SCGC-AG-212-J23. The sequence goes on along the minus strand of DATDCR010000503.1, from coordinate 2,764 downwards.
ACGCCGCACACAAAGCGGAAGGCACAGGGCTTGGTCTTGCATTAACGAAGCGTTTTGTTGAGCTCCATGGCGGGACCATCCGAGTTCATAGCGAGCCGACCAAGGGGTCCACCTTCGCACTGTCACTGCCCGGTCGTGGAGGCCAATAAGGGTCGTTTTGGCGGCGCCGCTATCCTGCCGGGCGCGCCAGACAATCAAAGGGCTTGCAGCGATGCAAGCCCTTTTCATTTCGCGTGTACTTAGCGCAGCGTCAGGCCGGGTGCCGCATGGTGCCGTTCTTCGTGATCTCGATGCGATCGCCCACCTTCAGGCCCGGGGCCTGGGTGTCGAAGTACTGCGTCGAGCCGTCGTCCATCTTCGCGACGACACGGGTCGAGTTCGACGGCCTGCCGCCGGCGGCGGCAGAAACAGCCTCGATCGATTCGATGCGGCCCATGCCGGCGCGCAGTGGCGTGGCTGCGGGAGCAAAGACGACCACGCCGGCAGGGCTGGCCTGCGGCGACGCTACGACCGCGCCGCTGGGGGTGATCACATAGGGCTGCTGCACCGGCGCTGCGACAACCGGCGGGGCCGCAGTCGTGATGCCACTTTCAGTGGCGCATCCTGCAAGGACGGCGACTGCGATCGAGGAAAGGACGAGGGGAAGTCTGTTCAACATGGGTAACTCCTATGGCGGAGCCGGAGTCTGTTCCTTTGCTACCGTCGCTACAACGTGCTGCTTGGAGCGGTGCTTAAGCGCGCTACCGCACATACATCCCGGTAGTGAAGGTGCACGCCGCCCTGCGCGAGCGGCGGTCAGCGCTTTCTGAAAGAGGCTTGTCTTTGGGTCTCTCGGCTCTTGGCCAGTTCGGTGACCCTTTTCAGTTCGGCCTCTTTCGCATCCCAGCGCGCCTTCACCTCCCGCGCTTTTTCCGCCTCGGTCGGCGGTTTCCAGTCGACAAAGCTCGGGCGCGTTCTGTGAAAGAAGGCGCTGGACGACTCGTCCTTGCCTTGCGACACGCGTTCAGACCCCGAAACGCCGTTCGATCATGTTGCCGATCGCGAGGCACGCGCTCGCGCTGACGGCGGCGATGAACAGCGCCTGAATATTGAAGGCACCGGAAACAATGGGCGCGCTGCTCATCATCGGCGCCACCACCTGGCCGCCGACGATGCCGCCGAACGCGCCGATGATGATGGACACGAGGGTGCCGCGTTGCTCATTGATGCCGAGCAACGTAAAGGCAGCCCAGCCCAGGGCGCCGCCGGCCAGGATCCACATGACGATATTCATGTCCTACCTCCGAGAGACTAACGGTGACAAACGGAAGAGGTGCTGAAGGATCGCCGGCGAACGGCTGACTGCTCGGCGGTAACAAGGGGTTACTTCCGGAAGACGGCCCACGATACGGGTGCGCCCGAGCGCAGTCAACACATACGTTCGTGCACCTTTGTGCGTCAGCGCACGGAAGTTTCGCTTACTGGCCCTGTACGTAGGCGCGCATCGCGTCGGCTGCGTACTTGTTGCCCGTCGGATCCTGCACGAGGATCGGCGATCGCACCAGCACCTTTCGGCTCGAGCTGAAATTCGACCAGTTGTAATAGCCGAACTTCGCGTAATCCTTGTAGCCGGGCGTGTTGAAGCCGATGGGGCCCGCGTAGTCCACGATCTGCTGTCCATCGAGCCAGACCTGGAGCAGGCCCGAGCCGTCGATGGCGTGGCGGAACTTGAAGACGAAGTCCATCCATTGCCCGAATCGAATCGGCATCTCCGGATACTTGTACATCGTCTGGCTCGTGCCGCTCGTGTTGGAGGTGCGGAACACCTGGAACGTGCGACCGCCGGAAGCACCGTAGGTCACGATCGAGAACGACGGGCTGAATCCCATGCTCGAGTCGCCGGAGTGAACTTGCGTGCCGAAGAGCGCGTCGTCTCCGCTCGGGAGCGGGCCCCAGTCCGGCACGTTCACGCTGAAAGCAATCCAGTAGGTCCTGCCGTTCTCGATGTTGGGCTGGAACTCGAACTCCGAGCGCATCGAGCCCGAGGTCGCGGGATCGTTCGGCGCCAGCTGAAAGGCGAAAACCTTCGTCGACGCATTCAGCGGGTCGGCTACTTTGCCCAGGCGAAGCGTCTCGCCGTTGGGCAGCGTGGTGTAGGTGATGCCCGTTTCCGGGATATCGCGGGCCGCGGGATACTGGCCGATGACCTGGCCGTTGTACCCGGACTGCTGCGCGAACGGCGTGTTCGCCTGCGCCTGGCCGAGGATGTCGGGGGCGTCGATCACGCTCGCCACGCCCTGCAGGGCAGGTGCCGAAGAGCCTGCGCTCCCGCTCGGCGAAGACTGCGCGCCGGACTGGGATCCATCGCTGCCGCCGCCGCCGCAGCCGACAAGCACTACAAGCAGCAGAGCGCCGAATGACTTCCGCGGCGAATCGCTTCGCCGTCTTCTTGGACGATCCATCTCTCCCTCCCGGCTCGCGACCCCGTTGGAGTGCGAGCATTTATGTGGATCATCCTAGCGTCGCTATATCAACTACGGCGGTGAGCGGGGACGGGCGGCGTGGACATCGGATGAGCGGGGAGGAGGGGGCGTTTTATGACGCCGGGCGGCGACAGAAAGGCCTCGAAGAACGGTGTACTTGCTACCATGCAGCCCGTTTTGATTTTTCGCACCCCCATAGACAACTTCCGGGAGCCGCAGCGTGACCAGCCGTGCCCATGTCCTGCTCTGGACTGACTCGACCGCCGCTTACCTCGATGCGATCAAAACGGCGGGTCTCGCCG
>DATDCR010000502.1:0-1885 GCA_036524215.1 Burkholderiales bacterium | reverse complement strand
GGACGATGCCTTCTTCCACGGCCGCACGGGTGGCGTGCAGCGCGTCCTCGACGCGGGCCTTCTTCTCCTTCATCTCGACTTCCGTCGCGGCGCCGACCTTGATCACCGCCACGCCGCCGGCGAGCTTCGCCACGCGCTCCTGCAGCTTCTCCTTGTCGTAGTCGCTGGTGGCTTCCTCGACCTGCTTGCGGATCGTCTCGACGCGGGCCTTGATGTTCTCTTCCTTGCCGGCGCCGTCGATGATGGTCGTGTTCTCCTTGCCCACCTCGATGCGCTTGGCGCGACCCAGGTCCTTCAGCTGGGTGTTCTCCAGCTTGAGGCCCAGCTCCTCGGCGATCACGGTGCCGCCGGTGAGGATGGCGATGTCCTCCAGCATGGCCTTGCGGCGGTCGCCGAAGCCCGGGGCCTTGACGGCGGTGGTCTTGAGGATGCCGCGCAGGTTGTTCACCACCAGGGTGGCGAGCGCTTCACCGTCCACGTCCTCGGCGATGATCAGCAGCGGGCGGCCGGCCTTGGCCACCTGCTCGAGCACCGGCAGGAGGTCGCGGATGTTGGAGATCTTCTTGTCGTGCAGCAGGACGAACGGGTCGTCGAGTGCCGCGACCTGCTTGTCCGGGTTGTTGATGAAGTAGGGCGAGATGTAGCCGCGGTCGAACTGCATGCCCTCGACGAGATCCAGCTCGTTCTCGAGGCCCTTGCCGTCTTCCACGGTGATGACGCCTTCCTTGCCGACCTTGTCCATCGCTTCCGAGATGGTCTTGCCGATCTCCGGATCCGCGTTGGCCGAGATCGCGCCCACTTGCGCGATTTCCTTCGACGTCGTGCAGGGCTTGCTGATCTTCTTCAGCTCCTCGACGGCGGTGAGCACGGCCTTGTCGATGCCGCGCTTGAGGTCCATCGGGTTCATGCCGGCGGCGACGTACTTCATGCCTTCGGTCACGATCGACTGGGCGAGCACGGTCGCGGTCGTGGTGCCGTCACCGGCCACGTCGGAAGTCTTGGAGGCGACTTCCTTCACGAGCTGCGCGCCCATGTTCTCGAACTTGTCCTTGAGCTCGATCTCCTTGGCGACCGACACGCCGTCCTTGGTGACGGTGGGGGCGCCGAACGAGCGCTCGAGCACGACGTTGCGGCCCTTCGGGCCGAGGGTGACCTTGACCGCGTCGGCCAGGATGTTGACCCCGGCGATCATGCGAACGCGCGCGTTCTCTTTGAATTTGACGTCTTTGGCTGCCATGGTGGTATTTCCTCTCGCTGAATGGTTAGGCGTTCACGACGGCCATGATGTCTTCTTCGCGCATCACGAGAAGCTCGTCGCCTTCGACCTTGACGGTGGTGCCGGAGTACTTGCCGAAGAGCACCTTGTCGCCGACCTTGAGGTCGCACGGAGTGACCTTGCCGTCCTCGTTCTTCTTGCCCGGACCGACGGCGAGCACTTCGCCCTGGTCGGGTTTCTCGGCGGCGGTGTCGGGGATGACGATGCCGGAGGCGGTCTTACGCTCCTCTTCGAGGCGCTTGATGATCACGCGATCGTGCAGCGGACGCAGTTTCATGGCTTCAGCTCCTGTTGGTTTGAGATTTGGGGCAGAAGGGCTTCGGAAAGCCGCTGCCACCGGGTCTAACGAAATCCAAGCGGGTATCGGTGCTTAGCACTCACCCGCAGCGAGTGCTAATAATAGGCGCGGACTCCCGCCATTTCAAGGCCGAACGGGGGAAATCGCGCGAAAAGTAACTACTTACGGCCCGAAGTGAGCAAGCACTTACACTCTAGGACCGACTCACCGGGCCGAATGGCCGGCAAGCTTCACTTCCACCTTTTCGCTGTCGTCCAGGCCGGCGTAGTACGCCCGCAGCAGCTCCAGCACTTCCGGCCGGGAGAACTCCG
>DATDCR010000501.1:0-3982 GCA_036524215.1 Burkholderiales bacterium | reverse complement strand
TGAGCCCGGCGAGCGCCATCACGGTGACGCCCACCACGAAGGCGGAAGAGATCGGATTCGAATCCGAAATGCCGACGCTGATGCCGTTGATCAGCACGAAAATGCAGGCGAGGAACACGCCGAGCACGGCGTAACCGACCGGCACGCCCATGCTCGCCGAAACGACGATCACGGCGATGCCCCAGAACACGGCCCAGACGAGGAGCTTGCGCGTGTCGACCTGCTTCCATTCCTCGCCGGCGACCGGCGCGGCGGGCGCCGCGGAGCGATGGCGCGCCAGTGCCTCGCGCGTGACGAGCGTGATGTCCACGATCGCCGCGCCGAGGATCGTGCCGAGCGAGATCAGGAAGCCGACCTTCCGCCACGGATCGTTCGGCCCGAGGAGCCCGATCTCGCGCAGCCACGGCGTGAGAGCGAGGCCGATCAGTCCGACCGTGATCGCCGGTACGCCGATGCGCGCGCCGACGATCATGCCGGCGCCGAAGTTCGACGCCGAGAACGCGACCCTGCCGAGGAACGCGAACGCAGCCACTTTCTCCGCGGCGAGCGTCAGTCCGACGCCGAGTCCGAGGCCGCTCCCCAGGCGCGCGATCGATCGGCGCAGCAATTCCGGATCGGACAGCGCGCGCAGGATGTTCGCCACCGCGAGCCCCGACGGGTACTTGAGCTGCATGCGGTCGACGACGAGCGGCGTATAGAGCATGCCGAGACCGACGCCGAACATGCCGATGCAGAGGAAGTAAGCGATGAGCTGCCAGGTCGGCGGCTCGGCAAGGCCGAGCCAGATCATCGTCTGGATCAGGACGCCCATCGCCGCCATCCCGGCGACCGAAGCCGCCATCGACTGCATGTAGTTCGCGCCGTGCCGCCCCTCGGCGCCGTAGCCGAAGGTCACCACGCTGCCGAGAATTCCGGCGAGCACCTGGCCGCCGATGAAGAAGCCGAGCGAGAAATTCATGTAGGCGGCGGCGACGCCGCCGAGCGGCCCGAGAATGAAAATGGCGATCGCGCCGAGCAGGATGTAGTAGCCGCGCGTGCCGATCGCGGGCAGGAAGGCGAGTCTGGGTGCGACAGCCGTGTTGTTATTGAATGACATGGTCGGCCCGTAGCAGGAGCGAAGGCGCGATGGTAAGGCCCAGCGCCTTTGCGGTCCTTAAATTGACGACCAAGGCGAATTTGGTCGGCTGCTCGACCGGCAGGTCGCCCGGTTTGGCGCCCTTGAGAATCTTGTCGACGTACTCCGCCGCACGCCGGTATAGGTCAGGCAGGTCAGCGCCGTAAGCCATGAGACCCCCGGCCTCCGCCTGTTCACGGAATGGAAAGACGGCTGCCATGCGATATTTCAAGCACAGCTCGGCGAGCCTTGCGCGGCTGCCGAGGTAAGTCGGTGTCTCGAGCAGCGTGGCGGCGCTTAGTCCATCGGACGCGGCCTTTCGGAATACTTGTTCCCAGCGATCGATGGCGTCGATCGGCAAATCGATCGGCGTTACGGTCACGCCGAGGAGCTCGCCCGCCGCTTCGTTGGCCTTGAGCCATTGGGAAACCACGGGAAAATTCCGGATGCTGGCCGGGTGCATGGCGGCGATGCGCTTCAAAGGAGGAATCGCAGCCTTCAGCAGCTCCAGCCGCTTCGCCGTCGTGTCCGCCGTCTCCAGCGTAAGGCCGGTGATATTGCCGCCGGGATGAGACAGGTTGGATAACAGTCCTGCTGCGACCGGGTTTGCAGCGGACCCCATGACGATCGGTATGCTGCGGGTCGCTTTGCTCGCAGCCGCGGCGGCCGTCGTCGTCGTAGCAAGGATCACATCGACCTTCAGCGCCACGAGCTCGCTCGTGCGTTTATCCAGCTGCGCCGTCTTGCCCTCGCCGAACCGCTGCTCAACGACCAGGTTCCTGCCCTCGACGTAACCAAGCTCGCGCAGGCGGAGCACAAAGGCGTCGTAGGAAACGTTCGGTGTGCCTGGGCCGGGCCGAATGCCGCTGCCGAGCCAGCCTAGCGTGTAGACCTTGCCACGCTGCTGCGCTCGAACGCGGGGCGCGGCGAGCATTGCACCGGCCGCCAGAAGGAACCTTCTGCGCTCGTACCTCCCCATTGCCGTCTCCCCGGGACTAGCGCCGTCGCAAGTGCACGAGAAGCCACCATATCATCACGGCCAGGACGACGGCCATCAGCACCACGATCTGCACGTGCTTGAGCCGCCCGATCCACGCCTCGAGCGCCTGTCCCGCGAGGTAGCCGACGCTCGCGACGACCGGTGCCCAGATGAGCGCGCCGAGGAAATTGAAGGCGGCGAGGCGCCACGGCGAGATGCCGCAGGTGCCGATCACGATCGGGCCGGCGATGCGCAGGCCGTAGGCGAAGCGAAGCGCGATCACGGCGAGCGCATCCCAGCGGCGCACGAGCGCCTGCACGCGCGGCGTCTTGGCGGCAAGCGATGGAAAGCGCGCGAGCACGCGCTCCCCGTAGCGGCGCCCGACGAAGAAGCAGACCTGGTCGCCGAGAAAGGCGCCCAGCGCCGCGACGCCGACCACGTACCAGAAGGTGAGATAGCCGTAGGAGGCGGCGAGCCCGCCGAGGGCGAGGATCGACTCGCCCTCGAGAAAGGTGCCGATGAAGATGGCGACGTAGCCGAGGTTGGCGATGACGTCGTCCATGCCTTACATCGTCGGGTTCGCGTACTTGCCGGCCATCGCCACCGTGCCGTAGGCCGACCCGGCGATGTCGAAATTGAAGGAGAAGTGCTGGTTGATCGCCTGCGTGTCGCGCAGGAAGCGCTGCAGCGGATCGCGCGTGTAGATGGCATTCGCGCCGTAGCAGGACCACAGCGTTTCCACCGCTTCGCGCGACTGCATGACGGCGAGCGTATTCTGGATGCGCAGGCGCAGCTTTGCCTCCAGGTCGAGATTCTCGTTCTCGAAGGCAATGGCCGACTGGCGCATGAGATAGCGCGCCGAATCAACGAGCGCGCGCGCTCTCGCGATCTTGATCTGCACGGCCTGGAATTCAGCAACCTTCGCGCCCGTATAGGTGCCGACGCGCTTCTTGAAAGCCTCCACCACGTGCTCGACCGCGCCCTCGGCCGCGCCGAGCGCCGTCGCGGACAGCGGGTGTCCGGCCGAGGCGACGATCGGGATGCGGAAGAGGGGGCCGCTGTTCAGCTTCGCGCCCGGATGCTCGAGCCCGCCGCGGCACTTCGTCAGCTCGAGCGCGCGACGCTCCGGCACGAAGACTTCCTTCACCTCGATGTCCTTCGAGCCGGTGCCCACCATGCCCATCGCGTACCAGGTGTCGAGGATCCTGTAGTCGGACTTCGGTACGAGGCACAGGCGCCAGTCCACGGGCTTTTCTGCTTCGTAAACCGTGACGGCCAGCATGTTCCAGTCGCAGTTGTCGACGCCGGACGAGAACGGCCAGCGGCCGGAAACGATGTACCCGCCATCCGTCCTTTTTCCTCTACCCGCGGCCAAAGCGATCGACGACGCGATGAGCGCATCGGGATTCGCATCCCAGACCTCGTGCTGCGTTTGCGGCTCGTAGTAGGCGAGGATCCAGTGGTGGCAGCCGAGGTTGCCGGCGTTCCACGCCGTCGACGGGCAGGCGCGCGCGAGCTCCGCAACGATGTCGGTGACGGCGACGAAAGGGAGCTCCATGCCGCCGAAGCGCTTCGGCTGGTGGTAGCGGAAGAGCCCGGTCTCGTGCAGCAGCTTCTCGTTCTCGGGCAGCAGCACGCGCGCGTCTTCGGTCTTCTGCGCGCGGCTGCGCAGCGTCGGCACGATCTCGCGTGCCCGGTGCATCGCCTCGTCGTACGAGACGTCCGCGAAGTTCATGTCAGTCGGAAACTATTTCGACGTCCTTCAGCAGCGGATCGTCCGACACGGCGATCTCGTTTTCGATCAGCAGGCCGCACCCCGGGCAGCAGAACTGGCGGAACTGCGGCGTCGGATCGATGAAGCGCTTCGGCTCGCCGACGATCGGATTGGA
>DATDCR010000500.1:0-28575 GCA_036524215.1 Burkholderiales bacterium | reverse complement strand
GAGGAATTCGATGCGCCGCTGCTCGAGCCCTTCGACGCCGAGCTGAGGCAGGGCGGCGTACGCGAGCTGCTGCTCGATCTGCAGCACGAACTGCTCGATGCGTGCCGCGGCGGAAAGCGCCTTCTCGTGCTGCAGGCTCGCCAGCGCGACCTTGTTTTCTTGGTACGAGAAGTAGAGCCCGATGCCGCCGGAGATCAGCAGCGCGCCGCAGACGAGGGCGAGGATGAGCAGGAAGTAGCGGCGGAAAAGCCTGCCGCGCTGTCGCCGCGAGATTTCCGCGTGCTGCTCCTTGATCGCTTCGACGGGTTTCAGGTGCCGCCTCCCCTCAGGCGGCTGACTTTATCACCGTCACTCGATGACCCGGTCAGCGCGCAGCAGGAGCGACTTCGGCACTGCGCGCCCCAGGGCAGCCGCGGCGCGGAGGTTGACGATCAGCTCCACGCTGGACGGCAGCTCCACGGGAATGTCCGCTGCCTGCGCACCTTTCAGAATGCGGTCGGCAAAGAATGCGAGGCGGCGGAATGAAGCGCGCAGGTTCGGGCCATAGGCCATGAGGTTGCCACCATCGGCGAACTGCGCCCAACCGGAGATCGTCGGAATGCGTTTTTCCACCGCCCACTGTGCGATGCGCGCCCGCCTCGCCATGATGGAGGCGACCGGGAACATGAGGACGGCATCGGCGCCCGACTTGGCGATCGCCTCCAGCTGCGCTTCCAGATCGCTCGCATTGCGAGATTCGTAATACCTGAGGTCGAGTCCCGCTTTCGTAGCGGCCTCCTGGGAAACGCGTCGCTCGGATTGGTCGCCGGGATGCTGGGGATTCGCGACGACGGCAATGCGCTTCGCTTCGGGAATGAATTCCTTCAACAGCTCGACTCTCTTGCCGGCCAGCTCGAGCGACATGAAGGACATGCCGGTGAGATTGCCACCCGGCCTCGCAAGACTCTTTACATAACCCGCCTCTACCGGATCGCCGCTGAAGCCGAAGACGATGGGAAATGCCGCCCCGGCGCGGCGCAGCGCCGGTACGGTTGGGCCTTGAGCGACGACGATGCTCGGCTGGGTGGCGACCAATTCCTTTGCCACCCTTTCGAGGCGCTCCCTCGAGTCATCCGCCCAATGTTTCTCGAACGCCATGTTGCGGCCTTCGCTATAGCCAAGCTCCGTCAAGCCGCGGCGCAGTTCTTCGAAGAATTGCCGGCCGTCGGCTTCCGTGGAACTGGAAAGCCAGGCGATTCGCGCCGGCTTCTTTTGTCCCCAGGACGGGAGTGCGGCCGCCAGGCCGAGTGCCGCGAGGAAACGGCGGCGATTCAGGCCGCGAATATCGCTCATTGCATCACTTTGCTGGCGCGCAGGTGGAGATCAGGGCGGCAGTATGGCCCTCAGGCGCCGAAAATTCATCCAATCGTGGCTAGCGGTCGTCATCATCGTCTTCGGCCGCGTAGCAGGTGGCGCAGGCGGTCGCCGTAACGGTCGGTGGCGGGGCGGCGAGCGAAGGGTCCGGCTGCGCGAGCGAGACGACGGCGGCCGCGAGAACCAGGAACGTCGGGATCAGGAGCGCGATGAACACCAGGTGCTCCGTGAAGAATTTGGGTCGAGGAAGCAGATCTGCCATAGCGCACCTCCGTGCAGCGAATGGCTTCCAGCGTAGGCCGGGACGGCTTTTGAATCAGCGAACTGCGGCGAAACGCCGCTGTGACGCATTCACATGTGACTTCGTCACAAATCGCCGGCGCCGGCCGTCATAGCGGGCCCGCGGCGGCGGCCCGTAGGGTGTGTGCCATGGACCGCATCGAAGACCTGCTCGGCACCATCCGCGATCCGCGCAAGTGTGGCGATCTCCTCCTCTCCGCGCCGGCGGCGGATACGCGCAGCATCGCAGGCCAGCTCGCGGCGGTCCTTTTTTACTTACCGGCTGTGCATCGCGAGCTGGGCGATGAGCCCGGCCGCCTGGCTGCGGTCGGAGCTCTCGTGCGTCGAGTGGGCGTGCTCGAGCTCCTGCTGCTCAACCTGGCCGGCCAACAAACAGGGGAGTTGGTCCATGGACCTCTTGATCGAGGCGCTCGTGTTCGTCGTCCAGCTCGCGCTCGCGGGATTTCTGGTGTGGGGGGGATGGCTGTGCCTGCAGTACCGCCTTCGAGGCGGGCGAGTTAACCCCGCCGGGGCATCCGCGGAGGATGCGAAGACGGGAGATTTCGAGCGGGCGGTTTCCCTAGTGCTGCTCGCTCTCTTGTTCACTTCTGTCACGGGTGAAACATTGCAAGACAGCCGCACGTCAGCGGACCGCGGCGGATACTCGACCCGCTAAGGGGAAACGCAATGGAAACGATCTTCAACGGACTGTGGCTGATCGGCGCGGCGGCGAGCTTCCTGCTCGTTGCGTATGGCGGCTTATTGGCTATCGGATACAACCGGCACGCGTCGCTCCGCGTTCTGGAAGCGGCGGCGTTTCTCGCGCTAAGCGACAGCCTGCAGCGGGGCGCCAGCCTCGCCGCGAGCAAGCAGGCGGCGACGGCTAATTAGTGCCCTGACCCCGAACTGACTTCAGGCGGAAGGCGGCGACCGGCTGCTGGAAGCCGCGCAGGGTTAGCGGGCCCACCGGTTCGGTCTCGGCGACCTCGACGATGTCGTGCTCGGTCTGCGCATCGAGCAGGATCTCGCCGGCGCGCGCGGCGCCGCAGAGGCGCGCGGCGAGGTTCGGCACGTTGCCGATGGCGGCATATTCCCAGCGTTGCTCGAAGCCGATCACGCCGAGCGTCGCCTCGCTCTGCGCGACGCCGATGCCGAGGCCGACCTCGTGCCCGAGCCGCGACCAGGCCTGCGAGATCGGCGTGAACGCCTTCTGCAGGTCGAGCGCCATGCGCACCGCGCGCTCCGCAGGACGATCGACCGGCAGCGGGTCGCTGAAGAAGATCATGATGCCGTCGCCGGCAAAGTGCTCGAGCGTGCCGCCGTGCGCGTCGACGATCTGGCCGAGCGTGGCGTGATAGGCGCGCAGGAGATCCATCACCTCGTCGGGATCGGCCCGGTCGGTGAAGGCGGTGAAGCCGCGCAGATCGAGGAACACGGCGGTGATCTCGCGCCGGTGCGGCTCGAGCAGCTCCTCGCCGCCCGCGACGATCGCCTCGGCCACCGGCTTCGAGAAAAAGCGCTTCAGGCGCGACAGGCGCTCTAGCTGCGACACCTGGTCGCGCACGCGCTCGGCGAGCTCGGCGTTGAGCTGCTTCAGCTCGTCCTGCAGCGCCTTGACGCGCAGCAGCGAGCGCACGCGCGCGAGAAGCTCTTCCCAGTTGACCGGCTTGGAGAGGAAGTCGTCGGCGCCGGCCTCGAGTCCCTTGATGCGCTCGGCATGCGCATCGAGCGACGTGACGAGCACCATCGGCAGCAGCGCGGTGTCGGGCGCGCTGCGCAGGCGCCGGCAAAGCTCGTAGCCGTCCATCTCGGGCATCAGGATGTCGGACACGACGAGGTCGGGACGCGTTTCCCGCACCTGCTCTAGCGCCTCGCGGCCGTTCGACGCCGTGTGCACGACGTAGCCGCGGGCGTTGAGCACACCGGCCATCATCTCGACGTTGGAACGCTGGTCGTCGACGACCAGGATGCGCGTGCCCATCTAAAGAAGAATCACGCCCCGCGCATTGCGGCCCGACTCGAGATCGGCGAAGGCCTGCGCGGCCTCGTCGATGCGGTAGCGCCGGGTAATCAGCTCCTCGAGCTTGAGCTCGCCCTTGAGATACAGCGCTAGCATGCGCGGAAAATCGATGCGCGGCACGCACGAGCCGAAATAGCTGCCGGTGATCGTCTTCTCCTCGAAGACGAGCGTCATGCTGCGGATCGAAGTCGAGTCGCTCGGCTTCGCCACGCCGACCACCACGGCAAGGCCGCCGCGCCGGATGGCCTTGTAGGCGCTGGCGGCGAGCTCGCCCGAGCCGACGCATTCGAAAGCGTAGTCGGGCCCGCCGCCGGTGAGCTTCTTCAGCGCCTTGGTCGGGTCCTCGCCGGGCTTGCCGAGAATCGTGTCGGTGGCGCCGAACTGCTTCGCCATCGCGAGCTTCGCCTCGAGCGTATCGATGGCGATGATGCGATCGGCGCCGGCAATGCGCGCGCCCTGGATGACCGACAGCCCGACGCCGCCGCAGCCGAACACCGCGACGCTCGAGCCGGGCACGACCTTTGCGGTGTTGAACACCGCGCCGACGCCGGTGGTCACGCCGCAGCCCACCAGCGCAGCGACCTCGAGCGGAATCTTGGGATCGATGCGGATCAGGTTCTCGGCCGACACCGTGGCGTATTCGGCCATCGCGCCGCAGCCGGAGAAGATGTTGAGCGCCTTGCCGCTTGCGTCGTGCACGCGCGGCGCGCCCTCGAGCGGCGTGGTGAGCGCCTTGCCCTGATCCAGGCACAGCACCGGGCGACCGGAGAGGCAGAAGCGGCATTTCCCGCACATGTAGACGAAGGAAAAAATGACGTGGTCGCCCTTGGCGAAGTCCGTCACCCCCTCACCGACTTCCTCGACGACGCCTGCGCCTTCGTGGCCGAGCACCAGCGGCAGCGGCAGCGCGATGGTCCCGGTGATGGCGGAGAGGTCGGAGTGGCAGACGCCGCAGGCATTGAGCCGCACCATCACTTCACCGCGCTTGGGCGAATCGAAGGACAGTTCCTCGACCGTGACCGGCTTGTTGTGCTCGCGGCAGACGACTGCTTTAGCTTTGCGCCCCATTCACGCAGTATATGGGATGTACGACGGGTGGATAAAATATCCGCCCTCCCTGGAGATTCCCCATGTTGACGAAAGAAAAGCTCTTCATCGGCGGCCAATGGGTCGCGCCGTCCGGACGCGAAACGATCGAGGTCCATAACGCGGGAACCGGCGCCGTGATGGGAAGCGTTCCCGCCGGTGGCGAAAAAGACGTCGATGCCGCCGTGCGCGCCGCGCGCGAGGCGCTCGAGTCCTGGAGCGCGACGCCGGCCGAGAAGCGCGCCGAATACCTGGAGAAGATTTCCGCCGGCCTCAAGGCGCGCGCCGACGAGCTCGCCAAGGTGATCGCGCAGGAGGTCGGCATGCCGCTGAAGATGGCGAGCCGCATCCAGGCCGGCCTGCCGATCGCGAACTTCGCCAACTACGGACGGCTGGTGCGCGAGTTCCAGTGGGAACAGAAAGTCGGCAACTCGCTCGTCGTGCGCGAGCCGGTCGGCGTGGTGGCCGCGATCACGCCGTGGAACTATCCGCTGCACCAGATCACGCTGAAGCTCGCGCCGGCGCTGGGTGCAGGCTGCACCGTCGTGCTCAAGCCCTCGGAAGTCGCGCCGTTCAATGCCTTCATCCTCGCCGAGGTGATCGAGCAGGTGGGCGTGCCGAAAGGCGTCTTCAATCTCGTCACCGGATTCGGCCAGAGCGCCGGCGAAGCGCTGGTGAAGCACCCCGGCGTGGACATGATTTCGTTCACCGGCTCGACGAGGGCGGGGAAGCGCATCTCGGAACTGGCTTCCCAATCGATAAAAAGAGTTGCGCTCGAGCTGGGTGGGAAGAGCGCCTCGGTGATCCTGGATGACGCCGATCTCGCCACCGCGGTGAAGAGCACGGTCAACGGCTGCTACCTCAACTCCGGACAGACCTGCACCGCGCTCACGCGGATGCTGGTTCCCGAAAAGCTCTATCCGGAAGCCGCCAGGCTTGCGGCCGAGGTGGCGAAGGGCTTCACGGTGGGCGACCCCCTCGCCGAGACGACGAAGCTCGGGCCGCTGACTTCAAAGGCGCAGCTGGAACGCGTGACGGGCTACATACGCAAGGGAATCGCCGAAGGGGCAGAGCTCGTTGCCGGCGGCGCCGAGCCGCCCGAAGGCGTGCCGCAAGGCGGGTACTACGTGCGTCCGACGGTGTTCGGCAAGGTCAGGAACAACATGACCATCGCGCAGGAGGAGATCTTCGGGCCCGTGCTGTCCATCATCCCGTACAAGGATGAAGAAGAGGCCGTGCGCATCGCCAACGACACGGTGTACGGCCTCGCCGGCGCGGTGTGGTCGAAGGACGAAAGTCGCGCGCAGCGCGTCGCGCGCCGCATCCGCGCCGGCCAGATCGACATCAACGGCGGCGCCTTCAACATGAACGCGCCCTTCGGCGGCTTCAAGCAGTCCGGGCACGGCCGCGAGGCCGGCGTGTACGGGCTCGAGGAATTCCTCGAGTACAAATCGCTACAGCTCAAGGGCTGATAGGAATAAATGGGGACAGACCCCATTTACCGCAGCTTCGCGAAGGGTAAATGGGGTCTGTCCCCATTTATTCCGCAGTAAGCAATGCGACGATACGAGCGGTGGCTGAGGCTCGCGACGGGCCTCATCGTCGCCTGCTACATCGTCGGGCACTTCCTCAACCACTCGCTCGGCGTCGTGTCGATCGACGCCATGGACCGGGTGCGCGCCGGGCTTGCCGCGTGGTGGCGCAGCGCGCCGGGCACGGTGTTCCTCTACGGTGCGCTTCTCACCCACTTCGCGCTCGCGCTCGTGTCGCTCTACCGGCGCACGACGCTTCGCATGCCGGTATGGGAGGCGACACAGCTCGTGCTGGGCCTTTCGGTGCCGCCGCTCCTGATTGCCCATGTGGTCGGCACGCGCTTCGCGTGGTTCCTCGCAGGGCAGCACATTGCCTACGAGCGCGTGGTCGGCGTGCTCTGGTCCGATCCGTGGGCCGCGCTGCGGCAGTCGGCGCTGCTCCTCATCGTATGGGCGCATTTCTGCTTCGGCATCCACTACTGGCTGCGCGTGCAGCGCTGGTATGCGGGCGTGCAGCCGGCGTTCTTCGCCGCCGCGCTCCTCATCCCGAGCCTCGCGCTCGCCGGCTTCGCCGCTGCCGGCAACGAGATCTGGCCTCGCATCCAGGGGGCCGGCGGGCTGCAGGTGTATTACCCGGAACTCGCCAACATGAGTGCACAGAACCGCGCGCGCCTCGTCGAGTGGCGTGGCGGCCTCGAGCTCGCGTTCTGGGCGCTGCTCGCTGCCACCCTGCTCGCGCGCTGGCTGCGCACGCTCCTCGCTGGCACCTACCAGATCCGTCATGCCTCGGGGCGCGTCATCACCGCGCCCATCGGCCGCAGCATCCTCGAAGCGCTGCGCGACGCCGGGCTGCCGCACGCCTCGGTCTGCGGAGGCCGAGCGCGCTGTACCACTTGCCGGGTGCGCGTCAGCCACGGCCTCGATGCGCTGCGTGCGCCGGACCGGCAGGAAGCGCTCGCGCTCGCACGCATCGATGCGCCGCCGAACGTGCGGCTCGCCTGCCAGACGCGGCCGAGGCAGGACGTGTCGGTGATCCCGCTCCTGCCGCCGGCGGTCGACGCGGCGAGCGCGCGGCGCCCCGGCGCGGCGCGCGAGCGCGAGCGGCCGATCGTCGCCATGTTCGTCGACCTGCGCGGCTCGACGCGCATTGCCGAATCGCGCCTGCCCTATGACGTGGTGTTCATCATGAATCAGTTCTTCGCCGAGATGCACGCGGCACTGCGCGCGACCAACGGCTACTACGCCCAGTTCCGCGGGGACGGGCTGCTCGCGCTGTACGGGCTGGAGAGCGACCTGAAGGACGCCTGCCGCGACGCGATGCGCGGCGCGGCCGAGATGCAGCGCCGCGTCGAAGCGCTCTCGCGCAGCCTGAGCGCGGAGATCGCCGATCCGCTGAAGATCGGCATCGGGGCGCATGCCGGCGTCGCCATCGTCGGCACCATGGGACCGCCGGACGCGCCGATCTACTCCGCGATCGGCGACAACGTCAACATCGCGGCTCGCTTCGAGGGCATGACCAAGGCGTACGACTGCGTGCTGGTCGTTTCCGCGGACACGCTGGCGCAGGCCGGCCTCGATCCCAAAGGCGCGCCGGTGCATCGCGTGCGCGTGCGAGGACGCAACGAGCGCGTCACGGTCTACGCGCTGGCGGACCCGCGCCAGCTTTTCCAGTAAGCGCTACTGGACGATCACGTCGACGCGCGCGAGAAGCGTGTCGGCAAGCTCGAGTCCCAGCGCGCCGGCGGTCTTCAGGTTCAGCGCCAGCTCGAAGCTCGTCGCCTGCTCGACCGGAAGATCCTTCGCTTTCGCGCCGCCGAGCAGCCGGGCGATGAAGCCGGCGCTCTTGCGCGCCAGATCGACCGGATCGTGCGCATAGGACATCAGCCCGCCGGCCTCGACAAAGCTGCGCGAGGGCGAAACGCTCGGCATGCCGTAGCGCGCGGCGAGCTCGATCGCCCGATTGCGCGGCAGGCTCGGCTGCACGACCACGGCCTGGACGCGAAGCTTGTCCCATTCGGCGAAGGCGCGCTCCATCTGCGCCGCATCGGCGACGAGCGCGACGCCGAGCCCGAGGCGCATGCGGTTGGCGGCCTCCTGCAGCGGCGCGAGGAAGCTCTTGGTGAACGGATCGTTGCGGTTGGCGAGCACGGCGATGCGCCGCATGCGCGAGCGCACTTCGCGGATATGGTCGAGCATCTTTGCGGCGATGAGCGCGCTGTTGCCGGCGATGCCGGTGATGTTCGGCGCCGCCAGCCGGTCGCCGGGAGCCATCACGATCGGAAGCGTCGAGCTGGCGTTGCCCGCCGCCGCGACGGCCGGCGCCTCGTGGGCGACCATGACCTGCGCCTTGCCCCGCACCAGCTCGAGCGCGAGCTTGTTCAGCACGTCGGCCTTTCCGCCGGCCGAGCGCACGTCCAGCACGGCGTCGCCCTTCATCGCGTCGCGCAGGCAGCCGGCGTAGGGCTCGGGGTCATCGAGCGAGAGCAGCCCGATCCGGCGCGGCGCGGGGCGCTGCGCCAGCGCGGCAGCCGGCAGCAGCCCGAGGGCGGCCTGGAGGAGAAACCGGCGGCGCCGGTTCACGCGGCCGCCGGCCTGCTAGCGCTGCCCGCTGCGCGTGCGCGTGAGCTGATTGGTCGTGCTGGCAAGGCGCGCGGCGAGGATCTTGATGAGCTCGATGGCCGCGTCGGGGTTCTCCCGGATGATCTTCATGAACAGCTCTTTGGAAATCTTCAGCGTCTCGAGCTTGGTCAGGGCCTTGGCCGTCGCCGTGCGCGGCACTTCGCCCACGATGGCGATCTCGCCGAGGAGGTCGTTCTTGCCCATCGTGTTGATGACGATCGGCCCCGAAGGCGTCGGCACCGAGATCTCCACCGTGCCGTCGATGATGATGTAGGCCGAGTCGCCGGCGTCGCCGGCGTTGAAGATCACCTGTCCCGAGTCGTAGTTGAGCCGCTCGGCCGAGAAGCAGAGCAGCTTCTGCATCGCCGGCTGGATCTTGCTGAAGATCGGGAACTGGCGGACCAGCTCGACTTCCTGCTCCAGGCTCATGGCATTCGCCTCTTCATTCCTATGCCGCGGCGAGCAGCTTGTGCAGCGGCCCGCCGTTCGATTTCAGTTCGGCGAAGGCGCCTTTCTCGGCGAGCTTGCCCTTGTCCATCACCAGGACCACGTCGAAGCGCTCGGCGATGTCCGGCCGCTGCAGCACCCAGACCAGCCCGCGCTCCTTGCGCTCGGCGAGGATGCCTTCCAGCACGCGCAGCTGCGCGGCAGGATCGAGCGCCGCCACGGCGTGGTCGACGATGAGAAGCGTCGGGCGCTTGAGCAGCGCGCGCACGAGAGCAATCTTCTGCCGGTCGGCCACGGCGAGGCGCGCGCCGCCGACGCCGACCTGGTAATCGAGGCCGATGGTGACCACGAGCGGGCGCAACCCGAGCTCGTCGAGGAGCTGGCGCACGAGGGCGGTGATGCGCGTGGCGGCTTCCGCCTGGCCGGTGACGATCTTGCCGAACAGGATGTTGTCCTGCAGCGAGGCCGCGCTGTTGTAGCGACCCGCATCGAAGAATTCGATGGCGCGCTTGAGCTCCGACGGCAGATTGGCCGCGAAATAGCGCCGCGCTTCCACCACGCGCGCTTCGAACGATTCGTCGATCAGGCCGAGACGGTGCCTGGAGGCGATCAGCTTGAAGGGCAGCCCGATCAGCGCGCGCCGCTCCGCCTCGTCCAGGTCCTTCAGGCCGAGCTCGCCCGCGCGCTTCAGGATCGCCTCGAACTGCGGCAGGTCTTCCTGGCGGATGAAGCTGTATTGCGCGAAGAACTCGTGCCCCGGCGGCAGGCCGCTGAAGAGCTCGACCATCGTCTCGGCCACCTTGTGACCGGTGCGCAGCAGCAGCTCGTAGAGCCCCGTGTCGTGCAGCACCTTGCGCACGTAGGTGCTCGCCGCCAGGTTCTCGATGTCGAAGGTCTTGCCCACCGGCGTGCCGAAGAGCAGGTTCTCCGCAAGCGTGGCGTTGCGGTTGTAGCGATCGGGATCGAAGCGCTCGACCCAGTCCTGGATGCCGAGCGACTGCAGCCGCTCGCGCATGCGGGCGCGCGCGGCGAGCAGGTGCTCGGCGAGCATCGCATTGCGGTGCGTGTCGAGCGCGCTGCGCAGGCCGAGCTCGAAGATGGTCTCCTCGAGGTCGACCGCGCGCAGCAGCTCCACGATGCGGGCGTCCATCGCCTCGGGTCCCGACACGCCGGCAGCGGCGTAATCGACCCAGTCCGCATTGATGTCGAGCGTGCTGTTGCCGGTTCTCTCGGCCTCGCGCAGCTGGAACTGGTGGTCGCGCTCGGCATGGCCCTCGTAGGTCGCTTCGCGCACCGGGCGGTGCTTCAGGCCGTAGACCAGGTTCTCGCGCACCGACGTCGGGAAGAGATAGGCCGGCGAGCCGACATAGCCGAGCGCGCGTCCCGTCACCGCCTCGGGCGCGCGCGTGACGTCGATGCCGCCCATTTCGATCGTGCCGTTGGTCGGCGCGGCGAGCCGGGCGAGGAGCTGCGCGAGCTCGCTCGCGCCGCCGGCCTGCCGGCTGACGATGGCGACGTGGTCCTTCAGGTCGCACTCGAACGAAACGTTGTCCAGCACGCGCGTGCCGGCCTCGTCCATCAGGGTCACGCCGCTCGCCTTCAGGCGTCCTTCGCGCGGCAGCTCGGGCGCTTCGATCGGCGCCTGCAGGGCTTCGGGAGCGATCTCCTCGTCGGTGAACTGCTCGACGACCTGGCCGTACTTGATCTCGACATCGAGGCGCTGCTGGTCCCAGTCGATCAGCTCCTTGACCGGCGCCGGCAGGTCCTTGTACGCCGCGATCACCGCGACCAGCGCGCCGATGTCGAGCCGCCCGACGATCACCAGGTAGCCGCCCACCGTATAGAAGAGAAACGGCGTGACCTGGGAAAGGAAGTTGTTGAGGAACTTCACCATGAACTTGCGCTGGTAGAGCTCGAAGCGGATGCGGAAGATCCTGCCCAGGCGCGCGGAGATCTCGGCGCGCTCGTAGTTCGACGTGTCGTGCGCGTGGATCTCGGCCGCGCCGTCGACGCATTCGGCGATGCGGCCGGCGAGCGCGCGCGCCGTGAGCTGGCGCTCGCGACCGAGGACCAGCAGGCGCTTCCTCAGCTTGGGAATGATGAAGGCCTGCACGCCGACGATGGCGAGCGCGACCAGGCCCAGCACCCAGTGCTGGTAGAGGATGAAGAACATCGCCGTGAGCGCCTGGCCGCCGAGGAACAGCGGCGTGATGAGCGCCTCGCCGATGAAGCCGCCGAGCGGCTCGACCTCGTCCTTGATCATGGTCGCCATCTCGGCCGCCTTGACGCGCTTGAAGCGCGCGAGCGGGAACCTCAGGATGTAGTCGAAGAGCGCGAAGCGCAGCCGCCGCAGCATGCGCTCGCCCATCCAGCCCTTCATGGTGTTGATCTGGAACTTGAGCCAGCCGTTGAGGACGATCAGGCCGAGGAACAGCACCGACAGCGCGAGCAGATACGGAATGCGGTGCAGGTCGAAGCCGAGGAAGTGCTTCACCGAATCGGCGCTCGGGAAGCTCACGCCCTGGATCGCCTGGTTGATGATCGTCTTCGGCAGGTCGAGCGAGAGGTAATAGACGACCATCGAGCCGACCACCAGCGGCACGATCAGGAGCTGATCGCGCTTGCTGTAGCGGATGATGAAGCGAAAGAGGCTGCGGTCCACGCTGCTACCATTATAGGGAATGAGGGAAAAATCCCTTTTCAGCGTGCGCTTCTGGGGAGTGCGGGGCTCGATCGCGTGTTCCGGGCCGCGCACGGCGCGCTATGGGGGCAACACCTCTTCGCTCGAAGTGCGCTGCGGCGATCGGATGCTCCTTTTCGATGCCGGCACCGGCGTGCGCTATCTCGGCCGCACGCTCGAAGGCACGCGCCTGGACGCCGATCTGTACTTCACCCACACACATTTTGACCATGTGTGCGGCCTGCCTTTCTTCAGGCCGCTCTTCGAGCCGCAGAACCGCTTTCGCCTGTGGGCCGGGCATCTGCGCGGCGCGATGACGCTGAAGCGCGTGCTGGCCGAGTTCATGATGTCGCCGCTCTTCCCGGTGCCGCCGGAAGTGTTCCGCTCGACGCTCGAGTATCGCGACTTCAGCGCGGGGGAGACGCTCGAGGCCGGCGACGGCATCCGCCTGCGCACCGGCACGCTCAACCATCCCGACGGCGCCACCGGCTATCGCATCGAGTATGGCGGCCGCTCGATCTGCATCATCACGGATACGGAGCACGTGCCCGGCACGCTCGATCGCAACATCCTCGAGCTGATCGCCGGCGCCGAGCTCGTCATCTACGACTGCATGTACACCGACGACGAGTATCGGCACTACGTCGGCTGGGGCCATTCCACCTGGCAGGAGGGCCTGCGCATCTGCAGGGAAGCCGGCGCCGGGCGCATGGTCGTCTTCCATCACGACCCCGAGCACGACGACGACATGCTCGACGGCATCGCGCGCGAGGTCGACAAGGCGCTTCCCGGCTCCGTGGTGGCGCACGAGGGCCTCGTTCTGGAGCCGTGAACGTCCTCGCCTGGATCGAGGCGTACTCGGCCGAGCTCGAAGCGTTAGGCAAACACCCTCCCCCGGCGCCGCGCTGGACGCAGGACTGGTTTCCGCGCCTCGACGCCGCGGCGGCCTACGCGATCGTGCGCAGCACGCGGCCGAAGCGCCTCGTCGAGGTCGGCTCGGGGCATTCGACGCGCTTCATGGCGCGCGCGGTTGCCGACGGCGGGCTCGCCACCCGCATCACGGCCATCGACCCCGCGCCGCGCGCTTCGCTGAAAGGCCTGAGCATCTCGTTCATCGCCGAGCCCGTGCAGCGCGTGCCGGCAAGCGTGTTCAATGCGCTCGAGGCGGGCGACATCCTCTTCATCGACTCGAGCCACCAGCTCAGGCCGGGAAGCGACGTCGAGCACCTGATGCGGGCGATCATCCCGCGGCTGAAGAGCGGCGTACGGCTGCACTTCCACGACATCTTCCTGCCCGACGATTACCCGGCCGAGTGGGCCTGGCGGCGCTACAACGAGCACGATGCGGTGCGTGCGCTGCTCGGCGAGGGCTTTGTGTTGGAGTTCTCCAGCCACCAGACATTGAAGGCCGGCCCCCTGAGCGGCGTGCTGGCACGCCTGCCCTTGATGCCGGGCGCGCTGGAGTCGAGCTTCTGGCTGCGCAAGCCATGAACGTACAGCCGGTCATCGATTGGCTCGATGGCGGCGCGACGCCCGCGAGCACGCCGCAGGACGTGCTCGCGGAACTCTGCAAGCGCCTGCTCGAGCAAGGGCTGGACCTCTACCGCGTTGCCGTCTTCGTGCGCACGCTGCACCCGAACGTGCTCGGCCGCGGCTTCATCTGGCTGCGCGGGCGCGAAGACATCGAGGTCGTCGAGGCGGCGCACGGCTTTCGCGACACGCCGCTCTACCAGCAAAGCCCGATGCGCATCGTCTTCGAGCAGCACGTCGAGGTGCGGCGCGTTCTCGCGCCGGGCGCCGAGCTCGATTTCCCGGTGCTCGAGGACTTCCGCAAGGAAGGCGGCACGGAGTTCGTCTCGCTGCCGCTGCGCTTTACCAGCGGCGAGGTGCATGCGGCGAGCTTCGTCACGCGCCAGCCCGGCGGCTTCAGCGAGGCCGACATGGCCGCGCTGCGGCGCATCCTGCCGCCCTTCACGCGCATCGCCGAGATCTACGCCATGCGCCGCACCGCGCAGAACATCCTCGATGCGTACCTCGGCCGCCAGGCCGGCGAAAAGGTCCTCGCCGGCCACATCCGCCGCGGCGACGGCGAGGAAATCCATGCCGTCATCTGGTTCTGCGACCTGCGTGACTCGACCCGGCTCGCCGACGCGATGAGCCGCGACGCGTTCCTGCGGCTGCTGAACGAATTTTTCGAGTGCGTGCTCGAGCCGGTGCTCGCCGCCGGGGGCGAGGTGCTGCGCTTCGTCGGCGACGCGGCGCTCGCCATCTTCCCGGTCGGCGGCGACGCGGGCGACGCCTGCCGGCGGGCCGTCGAAGCGGCGCGCACGGCGATCGCGCGCGTGGAAGCGCTCAATGCCAGGCGCGAGCAGGCGCTGCGCTTCGGCATCGGGCTCCACCTGGGCCATGTGCTGTACGGCAACATCGGCACGCCCGGGCGCATCGAGTTCACGGTGATCGGCGCCGCGGCCAACGAGGCCGCGCGCATCGAATCGTTGTGCAAGACGCTCGGCGTGCCGCTCCTCCTCTCGGCACCGGTCGCCAGCCACGTGCAGGACTGCCATTCGCTGGGTTTGCATTCGTTGCGCGGTGTCGGCGAGCCGATGGAGCTTTTCACCCTCGCGCGTTCGGGTGTACAGTCGGCGCGACCACCACATGGCAATTCCGAGCCCGGCGCGGGAGGAAGAAGTACATAACAACGAGCGGCAGGAATCCTCGCTGCTCGAGCTGCTCTCCGACTGGTACTGGGAGCAGGACGCGGAGTTCCGCTTCACCGTGGTTTCCAGCCGCCGTGCCCACGACGGAACGCCGGCCGGCGGCGATCCGTTCCCTTATGTCGGCCGCAAGCATTGGGAGCAGCCGGCGCTCAACCTCACCGAAGCCGACTGGGAGCGCCATCGCGCGCAGCTCGAATGGCACCAGCCCTTTCGCGACTTCGAGCTGCAGCAGGTCGGCGAGGACGGCCGCGTCGTCTGGGTCTCGCTCAGCGGCATGCCGGTCTTCGACGAGGCGGGCGGGTTCAAGGGCTACCGCGGCATTGGGCGCGATATCACGCACGAGAAACGCAGCGAAGAGCTGCGCCGCCTCGAGCAGTCGGTGGCGCGCTGCCTCGCCCAGGCGACCGACACCGCCGAAGGCCTGCGCAGCGCCCTGCGCGTGATCTGCGAGATCGAAGGCTGGGACGCCGGGCGTTGCTTCCGCGTTGCGGCGAACGGCGAGCCCAAGTACGAGGAAGGCTGGTTCGTGCGCGAATCGGCGATCGAGCAGCTCTTGCGCGGCTCGCGCGTGCTCTGGCAGGCCGGCAAGCCGGTCTGGTCCGACGATCTCGCTCGCCAGGGCCACAACGCCGCCGCCGGCCTGCGCACGCCGAAGGCGGTACGCTTCGCGACCTTTGCGATTCCGGTCGTCTCGCACGGCAAGACCACCGCGCTTCTCGCCTTCTCGGGACACACCGCGCGCGACCCGGACCAGCGCTTCGTCGACGAGGTGCCGGCGCTCGGCAGCCTGTTCGGCCAGTTCCTGCAGCGCCGCGACGCCGAGGAGCTGCTGCGCGAGAGCGAGGCGCGCTTCCGCAGCCTGACCCAGCTCTCCAGCGACTTCTTCTGGGAAAGCGACGCCAGCCACCGGCTCTCGAGCATCGTGCACGGGCCGGGCTACGGCGCCGTGCCGGTCGGCTACGGCGTGCTCGGCAAGACGCCGTGGGAGATTCCTTCGGCCAGCCCGGACGAGGCCGGCTGGAAAGTGCACAAGGGCATGATCGACAACCGGCTGCCGTTCCGCGACTTCGAGATCGCGCGGCCGTTGCCCGAAGGCGGCACCCGCCACTTCGCCGTGAGCGGCGAGCCGCGCCACGACGCGGACGGTGCCTTCCTCGGCTATCGCGGCGTCGGGCGCGACATCAGCGAGATCGCCGCCGCGCGCGAGCGCATCGCCTCGCTCGCCTACAGCGACCCGCTGACCGGGCTCGCCAATCGCGTCAGCCTCGCGCCGGCGCTCGACCAGGCGATCGAGCGCTCGCGCCGCCACGGCTGGAAGATCGCCGGCGTGTTCGTCGACCTGGACGGCTTCAAGCAGATCAACGACCGCCACGGCCACGCCGCAGGCGATGCCTTCCTGGTCGAGGTGGCGCAGCGGCTGCGGCGCAGCGTGCGCGCCAGCGACCAGGTGGCGCGACTGGGCGGCGACGAGTTCTTCGTCGTGCTGGAGGAAGTGCAGGACCTCGAGGCGGTGGAGCGCGTGGTGGGCAAGCTCATCGATGCGCTGCGGCGCCCCTACCCGGGCATCGGCGACACGCAGCGGCGCATCTCGGCGACCCTCGGCGTCAGCGTTTTCCCCGACGACGCGCCGGACGCCACGACCCTGATGGAGCACGCCGACGAGGCCATGTACACGGCCAAGCAGGCCGGCAAGAACGCGTACTGCCTCTATTCGACCGGCAAGCCGAGCGGCAACTGAGCCTTACTGGTCCTTGATGATGTGCTCGATGCGCTTCAGGAAGTCGAGCTCCATCAGCGGCTTCACGATGTAGTCGTTCGCGCCGAGCTCGCGCCCGCGCGCCGCGTCCTTGTCGCGGGAGAAGCTCGTCACCATCACGACCGCCAGGTCTTTCGTGCGCTCGTCGGCACGCAGTCGGCGCAGGATTTCGAAGCCGTCGAGCTTCGGCAGCATCACGTCGAGCAGCACGAGCGCGGGCAGCGGGTCGTTCTGCAGCAAATCGAGCGCCGCCTCGCCGTCGGGCGCGTGCTCGACCGCGTAGCCGGCGCGCTCGAGCCAGTGCGTGCTCAGGTTCACCAGGTCCTCGTCGTCCTCGACGATGAGGATGCGGCTCACCGGTACATGACCTTCTTCGTTACTGCGGCGATCAGCATGCCGAAAGTACCGATGCCGGCCGCGCCTTCGAGCACCGAGATCAGGCGCGATACCGGGCCATGGGGCGAGAGGTCGCCATAGCCGATCGTGAGGTAGGTGATGCCGCTGAAGTAGACGTGCTCCCACCAGGTCCGGTCGGGCAGCGGATCGAGCCAGTGGAAGAGAGTGCCGAAAAGCACGATGTTGAACACCATGAACGCCGCGAGGCGCCACGGCTTCTCGCCGTAGCCCCAAAGCCAGTCCTGCAGCGACGAGGCGAGCCACTGGCCCCACGCCTTGTCGCGCCTGTACCCCAGGCGCTCGTATGTCTTCTCCAGATAGGTGAGCTGCCCGGCATCGCCGAAGTTGCCCATCGACATGGCATTCAGCTTGAGGCTGCGGCACACGCGCACCATGGCGCGCGGCGTCGCATCCTTCGGAAAACGGATATTGGAAAGGCCGATTTCGCAGTTCTTGAACGAGGCGAAATCCACCCGGCTCTCGGCGATCACCGCCTGCGAGAAATCGCAGGACTCGAAGCGCGAGCTCACCAGGTCGCATTTCTCGAACTTGGCGTGGCGCAGGTAGCACTCGATGAACGTCACCTGGCTCAGGTTGCAGCCGACGAAGCGCGCGTTCTTGAAGCCCACGTCCTTGAACACCGCCCAGCGCAGGTTGACGTTGCGCAGGTAGGCCTTGTCGATCTGCGTCTCGCCGATGCGCAGGCCGCGCAGGTCGAGGTAGGTCGTGCCGTGCTGCTCCATCGTCGGCAGGTCGAAGTTGACCGGCCGCGACTCGAGGAATGCCACCGCCGCCGCGGTCGCTTCCGGCGTCCAGCGCGCGCGCAGATCCGCGACGCGGTCGTTCGCGAGCGGAATGTTCGATTGTCGATCCATGTTTTCCCTCCCCCGGGCGAAACTTTACGCCTTTTCAGCTTTCAGCTTCAGCCGCGCGTGGCAGTGTAAGGGTCGGCGGCGTCGCGCAGGCCGTCGCCAAAGAAGTTGAAGGCGAGCACCACGATGAACACCGGCACCACCGAGAGCATGAGCCAGGGATAGAGCGCGACGACGTTGATGTTCTGCGCCTCGTTCAGCAGCACGCCCCAGCTCGTGACCGGCGGGCGCAGGCCGAGGCCGAGGAAGGAAAGCGCGGTCTCGCCCAGGATCATCGCCGGCACGGAAAGCGTCGCCGAGGCGATGAGATGGCTGGCGAAGCTCGGCAGCAGGTGCCGGCTGATGACGCGCGTGGGGCTGGCGCCCATCAGCACCGCGGCGGTCGCAAAGTCTTCTTCTCTTAGCGCCAATAACTTGGACCTCACCGCACGCGCCAGGCCCGGCCAGTCGAGCAGGCCGAGGATGATGGTGATGCCGAAGTAGACGAGGATCGGGCTCCAGTTCACCGGCAAGGCCGCCGAGAGCGCCATCCACAGGGGCAGCTCGGGGAACGAGCGCACCATCTCGATGAAGCGCTGGATCACGTTGTCGATCCAGCCGCCGTAATAGCCGGAGATGCCGCCGAGCGTGAGGCCGATGAGGAAGCTCACCGCGATGCCGAACAGGCCCACGGTGAGCGATATTCGGGTGCCGTAGATGATGCGCGAGAGCAGATCGCGCCCGAGGCGGTCGGTGCCGAGGAGATACAAGGTGCCGCCTTGCGCCGGGCAGAAGAAATGGAAGCGTCCGTCGACGAGCTGCCAGAAGCGGTATTCGTCGCCGAGGCAGAAGAAGCGCACGCGGTAGATCTTGGTCGGGTCGTCGGTGTATTCGCGCTTCAGGATCTCGAGGTTGAGCTGCATGTTGTAGCCGTAGACGAACGGCCCGACCAGGCGTCCCTCGTGGAAGAAATGCAGCTGCTGCGGCGGCGCGTAGATGTGGCTCGTGTCGCGCGTGTGCAGGTTGTAGGGCGCGAGGAACTCGCTCACCAGCGTCGAGGCGTAAAAGAAAGCGAGGACGATGGCCGCGGCGACCGCGATGCGATGGCGGCGGAACTTCCACCACATGATCTGCCACTGCGAGGCGCGGTAGAAGCGCTCCTGCTCCGCGGTGAGCGACTCTCCCGCGTAAGGGTCCCAGGCGTCCTTCGAGACGTAGTGTTCGAGCTTCACTTCGCCACGCCGCCCGTCAGCCGGATGCGCGGATCGAGCGCGGCGAGCAGCAGGTCGGAGATGAACATGCCGATCACGGTGAGGAGCGACAGGAACATGAGGAAGGAGCCGGCCAGGTACTGGTCCTGGCTCCTCAGCGCGTCGAGCAGCATCGGCCCCGAGGTCTGCAGCGAAAGCACCACCGCCACGATCGCCGACCCCGAGATCACGCTCGGCAGCAGGTTGCCGATGTCGGCGATGAAGGGGTTGAGCGACATGCGCAGGGGATACTTCACCAGCAGGCGGAACGGCGGCATGCCCTTCGAGCGCGCCGTGACGACGTACTGCTTCTGCAGCTCATCGAGCAGGTTGGCGCGCAGGCGGCGGATCATGCCGGCCGTGCCCGAGGTGCCGATGACGATCACCGGGATCCAGAGGTGCTCGAGCACCGAGCGCGCCTTCGCCCAGCTCCAGGGCGCGCCGAGGTAGTCGGGATCCATGATGCCGCCGATGGAAAGGCCGAACTCGACGTTGGCGAAATACATCAGCACCAGCGCGAGCAGGAAGTTGGGGGTCGCCAGGCCGACATAGCCGAGGAAGGTGAGCCCATGGTCGCCCCAGCTGTACTGGTGCGTCGCCGCGTAGACGCCGATCGGAAACGCCACCGCCCAGGTGAAAAGGATCACCGAGAAGTTGAGGATGAAGGACAGCATCAGCCGGTCGCCGACGATGTCCTTCACCGGCATGTCGTGCTCGAAGGACCAGCCGAGGTCGCCTTGCAGCAGTCCGGAGAAGCCGCGCTCGGCGGGCCACATGCCGACCCACACGGCGTACTGCTCGATGAAGGGCTTGTCGAGCCCGTACTGCTTGCGCAGGAACTCGACCTTGTCGAGCGCCGCCTTGTCTCCCTCGCTCCTCAGCTCGGCGATCTGGTTGGAGAGGAAGTCGCCCGGCGGCAGCTTGATGATCGCGAAGGTGATGAAGCTGATCACGAGCAGCGTCGGGATCATGATCAGCAGGCGATGCAGGGTGTAGCGGATCATTGCGGCTTGAACCAGAAGGTCTCGGGGCGGTAGATGCCGAAGAACGCTCCCGGGTCCCAGTTGTAGAAGCCCTGCGCGGGCACGTTCATCAGGCGCTCGCGCACGATGACCGGCTGCGGCACGCCGGTGACCACGCCGATGGTGAACTGCTGCTCGGCGTGGATCTCGAGCATGCGGTGCCAGATGCGCGCGCGCTCGTCGGCGCTCGCGGCGATGCGCCACTGGTGGTAGAGGTCGGCGAGCTCCTGCACCTCGGCGATGTCCGGCGGCAGGCCGGCGCGGCCGCCGGTATCGGCGTACTGGCCGAACTTCGGCCACTGCAGCTGCATCTGGCTGGTGGGCGCGAGCTCATCGGGCGAGGTGTCCGCCGTCGGCAGGCCGTTCTCCAGCCCGCTCCACACCGAAATGATGGTCTCGCCCGCGAAGATGCGGTTGCGCAGCGCCTCGCGCTGTGACGGCTTGCTGAAGAGCTTGATGCCGACCTCGCGCCAGGTCTCGCGGATCAGCTCCAGCACGTCGGTCTGCTCGCTCGATTCGCCGGCGGTCTCGACGATCACCTCGAGATTGCGGCCGTCGGGGAGGTGGCGGATGCCGTCGACGCCCCGCTTCAGCCCCAGCTCGTCGAGCAGGCGGTTCGCCGCCTTGCGGTCGTAGCCCGCCCACCGCGTGCGGTATTCGGGCCGGTAGAGCGGGCTCGCCTCGAGCACGGTGTTGTTCGATTCGATGGCGAGGCCGAAGTACAGCACCTGGTTCACGAGCGAGCGGTCGATGGCGAGCGAGAGGGCGCGGCGGAAGCGCACGTCGCGCAGCAGCTTGTTCCATACCGGATCGGCGGCGTTGAGGTTGGGGAACAGCGCGAAATGCGCGCCGCGGCCCGCGCGCCACAGGCGCGTGTGATAGCCGTTCTGCTTCTCGCCCTGCTTGAGGAAGGTGTAGTTGTTGAAGTTGAGGTCGCGCGCCTGCAGGTCGGCATCGCCGGCGCCCGCCTTGGCCGGGATCAGCTTGGCGTCGGCGATGGCGAGCACGAAGCGATCGATGTAGGGCAGCTGCCGGCCGCGCTCGTCGACCCGATGGAAGTACGCGTTGCGCAAGGCGACGAAGCGATCCGCCGGCGGGCGCGTGCTGTTCACCCACGGCTGCAGGGTCGGCAGGTCGGGGTTGTCGCCCTCGTAAAGATTGTCCATGCGGTTATGCACGGCGGACCAGCGCCGCTTCGCCGTGCCGTTCGCTTCCTGCTCGCGCACCTTGGCGGAGTATTTCTTGTGGAACTGCTTGAGGTAGTGCGCCGGGCGGAAAATGAACATCGGCGAGGCCCCCGCCATGCGCGGCAGGAAATCCGGATTGGGCTTCGACCACGCATAGCGCACGGTGGTCTCGTTCAGCACCTCGAACTTCGGCGCCTCGCCGTCGACCATCATGTCGCGCGGCGGACCGGAAGGCGAGAGCTCCTTGTTGTTGGCGACGTCCTCCCACCAGTAGCGAAAGTCTTCGGCGGTGAACGGCTGGCCGTCGGACCAGCGATGCCCCCGGCGCAGGTGCAGCGTGAAGACGCGGCCTTGCTGGACGTCGAACGATTCCAGGATGTCGGGCACGATATTGAGGTGGCGGTCGTAGCCGACCAGCCGCGCGTAGCCGTAGATGGTGAAGAGCCGGGTGTCGCGGCTGCGACCGGCGAGGCTGTTCAGCGTCCCGCCATGGCGGCCGAGCACCGTGCCGTCCTGGCCGAGCGGCACGACGAGCGGCTTCATCGGCAGGCGCTTGTCGACCGGCGGCAGCTTGCCCGCCGCGACCTGCTCGGCGAGCGAAGGCGTCTCCACGTAGCCCCAGCTCGATGGGGCGAAGCAGGCGGCGAGCAGCAAGGCGGCAAAGGAGCGCGTCATTCGCGCGCCCGCACGAAATGCTCGTTGCCCAGGTGCAGCATGCCCGGCGCCCCGGCCTGGGCGATGCGGAATTCGCTCGACCACGCGGCGGGATCCGAGGCCTTGCCCTGCATCAGCGCATCGAAATCGAGCGGCAGGTCGAGGTCAGGCTCGGGCACCGCGGCGAGGAGCGCGCGCGTATAGGGGTGCCGCGGGTTGCGGAAAAGCTCGGCCGCCGGCGCGAGCTCGACCAGGTGGCCGGCGCACATCACGGCGATGCGGTCGGCGAGGTAATTCACCACCGCGAGGTTGTGCGAGATGAAGATGTAGGTGAGGCCGAGCGCGCTGCGCAGGTCGAGCAGCAGGTTCAGCACCTGCGCCTGGACCGAAACATCCAGCGCGGAGACCGGCTCATCCAGCAAGAGCAGCTCGGGACCGAGCGCCAGCGCTCTCGCAATGCCGATGCGCTGACGCTGGCCGCCGGAGAAGCTGTGCGGGTAACGGCGCAGGAAGCGCACGTCGAGGCCGACGAGCGAGATCAGCTCCTTCACGCGCTGGAAGCGCTCGTCGGCGTCGCCGATGCCGTGAATCACGAGCGGCTCGCTGACGATGTCGTAGATCGTCATGCGCGGGTTGAGCGAGCTGAACGGATCCTGGAACACGAACTGCACCTTGCGCCGGTAGGCGAAGAGCTCGGCGCCGGAGAGCTGCAGCACGTCGCGCGGCACGCCGTGGTCGTTGAACTCGATCGAGCCCGCGTCGGGCGCCACCGAGCGCAGGATCATGCGCGCCGTGGTGGTCTTGCCGCAGCCCGATTCGCCCACCAGGCCGAGGCATTCGCCGCGCCCGACCGAGAAGCTGACGTCGTCGACTGCGGTGAGCTCCTCCACCTTCTTCTTCGTGACGAGGGCGCGCCGCCGGATGCTGTAGCGCTTGGTGAGGTGCTTCACCTCGAGCAGCGTACCGGGCAGCGGCATGGCCGCGGCGCCGACGCGGGTGATGAGGTGGTCGTCCGTGACCTGCACCTCGCGGATCGGCGTGAGGCGCTCGCCGGGTGCCATGTTGAAGCGCGGCACCGCGCGCATCAGGGCCTGCAGATAAGGGTGGTGCGGGTCGCGGAAGATATCCTCGATCGCGCCCGCCTCCATGACGCGGCCGCGATACATGACGACCACCTCGGCCGCCATGTTGGCGACCACCCCGAGGTCGTGCGTGATGAGCAGCACCGCCATGCCGAGCGTGCGCTGCAGGTCGCGGATGAGCTGGAGGATCTGCGCCTGGATGGTGACGTCGAGCGCGGTGGTCGGCTCGTCGGCGATGAGCAGCGCCGGCCGGCAGACGAGCGCCATGGCGATCATGGCGCGCTGTCGCAGGCCGCCGGAAAGCTCGAAGGGATAGGTCTGCTCGGCCTTGTGCGGGTCGGGGAAGCCGACCAGGCGCAGGGTCTCGATCACGTTCTCGGCGCGCTCCCCTTTCGCGAGTTCCGGCCGATGCAGCGCGAGCGCCTCGGCGACCTGGTTGCCGACGGTATGCAGCGGGGAGAGCGCCGTCATCGGCTCCTGGAAGATGATCGAGATGCGCCCGCCGCGGATGGCCTGCATCTGCGGCCCGAGCGGGTTCAGGCGCGAGATGTCGATCGTCGAGCCCGGCGAGTTGGGCGAAATGCGTGGGTCGTTAAACAGGATCTCGCCGGACTCGATGCGCGCGATGCGCGGCAGGATGCCCATGATGGCCTGCGCGACGACCGACTTGCCCGAGCCGGACTCGCCGACCAGCGCGACCGTGCCGCCTTCCGGCACGCGAAAGGAGATGCCGTCGACCGCCTTGACGGTGCCGCCGTCGACGTCGAGGTAGACCTTCAGGTCCCGAATGGAAAGCAGGTCGGCCATTTCCCTCCCGCGCCGAGTATACGGTCCGCGTCAGCTCGGCGAAGGAAAGAGCGTCCTCGCGTCCAGCCAGCGCGCGCCAAGACGGCGCGTGCGCTCGAAGAGCCGCTCGAGGAAATCGTTCGCGGCACTATCGTGCAGCGCATGGTGCGTGAGCCATCCGGTCGGCTCGCCGCGGTCCGCCGCGCCGGCGCGACGCGCGGCCAGGTGCTTCACCGCCGCGGCGAGCGCGGCCTCTTCGCCGACGAAGCCGCGCGTGCCATGCCAGTCGATGATGTCGACGTGGGTATTCACCTCGAGCACGCCGGCCGCGGCTTCGTGCCGTGCGCGCGGCCCATAGGCCGTCAGGCCGCAAAGCCCGATTTCCGGCAGGCGTGGCGCCAAGTGCCGTTTGAAACGATTCCAGGGCGGCGCGAGCACCGGCACGAACGCTTCGCCGGCCAGCGCGGCAAGCCGCTCCTTCGCCTTCCTCAAGCGCTCAAGGGCCAGGCCGTCCGGCTCGGCGAACGGGTACTCGCTCTTCTTTTCCCCGGCGGGCGCCCGGTTGCGGTGATCCGTGCCGTGCATCAAGACCGCGCAGCGCAGGTCCGCAAATAGCTCTTGCGCCGCGGCAAGCGGAATCACCGCGAGCGCGAGCGGCACCTGCGCCTCGGCGGACAGCGCGAGAACGCGGCCCAGAGACGCGCTCGGTGTCGTGGCGTCGTCATCGCGCCACCAGAATTCCACGTCCCGTCCGGCGTCGCGCCAGCACGCGAGCTCGGCATCTAGCGTCCTCCACGCGGCGCTCACGAGCGCCATTGCCGTAGCAACTCGGCCGTTCGACGCCCGCCGTCGAGATCGACGGCATTCGGCGGGGGCTCGCGCCGCACCGCCCGATCCACGGCGAAGGCGAGGCTGTCGACGCTGAGCGCCGCCTCCTCCACCACCTCGACCGCGCCGCGGTCGGCGAGCAGCCGCGCACGCAGCGTCTGCTCGGACTCGCCCCCGCCGGCGAACGGCACGAGCACCGAGCGCACGCGCGCCTTCAGGATCTCGGCGACGGTGTTGTAGCCGGCCTGGCTGATCGAAAGCGCGCAATTGGCAAGCAGCGATGCGAAGTCATCGCGGCTGCGCTCCAGGACGACGCCGACGCCCGCTTCGCGCTCGAGCGCGCGGAAATCCGCCGCGCTGCAGTTGACGCCGGCGAGCACGCGCCATGTCGCGCTGCGCAGCAGCGTCTGGCCGCGCGCTTTCATCGCGGTCTCGAGGAGCTTGCGGCCGACCATGCCGCCGCCGGCGGAAACCAGGACTTCGGCGCGGCCTTCGCCATGCGCGCGCTGCGGCTCTCCCACCACATAGCCCGTGTACTGCAGCTTGTCGCCGAGGCGTGCGGCGAGCGAAAACGTGCGCTCCAAGCGGGCGACGCGCGGATCGCCGTGCACGAGGACGCGGTCGAAATAGCGCTCGGCGAGCTCGAGGATCTCCGGCTCGCGATCGGGCTTCGGCTGGATCAGGTCGCGCACCGAGCACACCACCAGCGGCCGCGGCTTCACGCGCTGCGCGTCCTCGAGGAGCGGGACGAGCTCGAAGCGCATCTGGCGGCGCCCGAAGGGAAACAGCTCGACGATCAGCACGTCTGCGCAGGCCGCGCGCCAGGCGTCGATCAGCGTCGCGGCGCGGCGGCGCTTCCAGGCATCGTCGATCGTGGCGCCTGCCTCGTCGACCAGCTTCTTGAACGTCAGGTCGAGCGCCCGCAGAGAAGGCAATTGCACATCGGCCGGCATCCCGGCCACGGACGGGCCGCCGCTTGCGAGGACCACCTCGAAGCCTTCGGCGCGAAGCGCGCGCGCGAGCGTATCGGCGCGCTTGAGGTGGCCGATGCCGAGAAGATGCTGGACGTAAAAGAAGACTCTCACCGGACGTTGAGCCGTTCGATCGACGGTCTGCCCTCTGCATCGAGCCGAAACACCTGCAGCGCCGTCCAATCGAGCTTCACCGGCGGCGTGCCCTGCAGGTCCCAGCCCGCCGCGGTAGCGAAGATGGCACGGATCACGCCGCGGTGCGTAACCGCGAGCGTCGGCTGGCCGAGGTTCGCAACCTCTGTCAGCCAGGCATGCACGCGCTGCCAGACCTCGCGCGGCGTCTCCCCGCCGAGCGGCCGAAAATCCCATCCGCGCGCTTCATTGGCGCGCATCGCCTCGCCGAGCTCGGCACGCAGGTCGGCGAGGCGCCGCCCTTCCCACGCGCCCCAGCTCATTTCCGCCAGCCGCGGCTCCTTCTGCGCGTCGCCTGCGCCCAGCAGTGCTGCCGTTTCGACGCAGCGCGCAAGCGGGCTCGTCACGACCCTCATGCCCTCGCAGGCGGCGGGCAGTTTCCACCCGCCGAAGGCGCGCCTGCCGGCGTCGCTCAGCAGCACATCCGTGCGCCCCTGGATGCGGCCCTCGGCGCTCCAGGCCGTCTCGGCGTGACGCAAGGCGGCGAGCAGCACCGTCACAGCGAGCGTAGCGCGTTGCCGATGCGCGCCGCGGCGGCTTCGAGGCTGCGCTCGGCCAGGACGCGACGCGCCGCCTCGTCGCCAAGGCCTTGCCGGCGCTGCGCATCGACGAGCAGCGCGCGCAGCCCCGCGGCGAACGCCTCTTCATCGCCGTCGCGCACGAGGATCCCGGTCTTGCCGTCGGCCACGACGTCGGGCACGCCGCGCGTCGCGCACGAAACCACGGGGACGCCGGCCGCTTGCGCTTCGAGCAGCGCCATGCCGTAGGCCTCGTTCACGGCCGGCCATGCGTACACGTCGCTCGCGGCGAGCACTTCCGCAATGCGCCTCTGGCGCAGCGAACCGAGGAAGCAGGCGCGTCGATCGAACAGCTTTTCCACTTCCGCGCGCGCCGGCCCGTCGCCGGCCACGATGAGCTGCCAGGGGAGCTCGCCGAGCTTCCCCAGCGCCGAGGCGAGCGCGCGATAGGAGGCCAGCTTGTCTCCCCAGCGCATCATCGCCACGACGGCGATCCACGACGCCTTCTCGTCCAACGCGTGCTCCCGGGCGAGCTGGAGTCGAATCTCAGGGCGACGTACGCGCGCGGCGACGTAAGGCCCGACATCGAGGAACGGCGGCAGATGCAGGATGCGTCCGGCATCGACCACTTGCTGCACGCCCGCGATGTCGTCGCGCGACGGGCAAAGGATCAGGGCCGCCTTGCGCAGCGCCGCGATGGTCGCGTCGTGGCCAAGCGCCCAGGGCCCGTGCGCGCGCTTGGCGGCGTGCGAGGCCTCGGCGACGACGTAAGGAATGCCGAGCGCTTCGCTCACGCGCGGGCCGAGCCAGTCGGGCGCCTTGTAGTAGAGGTGATAGGTGAACCATAGCGCCGGCCGCTGCGCCGCCGGCGCGGCCTGCCATTGCGCGGCGAGCTGGTCGGCGTGCGCCTCGCCCTGCGCCTGCAGGGCGCGCTGGCGCTCCATGTCGCCGCCCGCGTCATAGCTGCGAAAGGTCGAGACGATCTCGGGCCGGTGCCCGGCGAGCGCGAGCGCGTCGAGAAGCAGTCCCGCTACGCGGCGGTCGCCGGAGGGCGTGCCGTGCGTGGGAGACTTAAGCGGTGCGTAAAAGGCGATCCTCACGCAGCGCCGCCTCGCTCGAGAGGAGCCCGAATTTGCGCGCCAGCCGCTCGAAGTTCGCCTCGAGCGCGAAATGCGCTCGTACGCGCGCCTGTCCCGCCTCGCCGAGCGCGTGGCGTCGCGCCGGATCGACGATCAGCGCTTCGAGCGCCGACGCGAGCGCCGACGCGTCGTTCTCGTCGACCAGTACGCCGCTCACGCCGTCGCGCACCAGCTCGGGGATCGCGGACACGCGCGTCGACACGCAGGCGAGGCCCTGGCTTTGCGCTTCGGCGAGCACGTTGGGCAAGCCGTCGCGGTCGCCGTCGCGCGCGATGCGGCAGGCGAGGGCGAAGAGGTCGGCCTGGCGATATTCGCCGAGCAAGGCATCGTGCGGCAGAGCGCCGCGCCAGGTGATGCGCTCGGCGATGCCGAGCGAAACCGCGCGCGCGCGCAGGGCATTGCGCAGCGGCCCGCCGCCGACATGCACCAGGCGCCAGTGCAGGTTCGCCGGCAAGCGCGCGAGCGCATCGAGCAGGACATCGGTGCCTTTTTTCTCGACCAGGCGGCCGACGCAGAGGATGGTCACCGGGTCGCGCGGGTCTGCGCCATCCCTTGCCGCTCGTGCGGCACGCGGCGGGGAAAAACGGCCGAGGTCGATGCCGTGATAGACGAGCTCCACGCGCCCCGTCGGCGCGAGGGCGGCGAGGTACTCGCGATTGGCGCGCGTGCAGGTCACGAGCCATTCGCAATCGGCCAGCTTCTCGCGCTTTTCCCACTCCGGCGTCGTCCAGACGTCCTTCGCATGCGCCGAGGCCGTCCAGGGCAGGCCGCGCAGCACGGCCGCGTAGCGCGTCACCGACGCCGGCGTATGCAGGAAATGGGCGTGCAGCCGGCGGATGTCGGCCGGCAGCTCCGCGGCAAGGACGAGCGCCTGGCCGAAGCGGCGGATCCGATTGGGCATCGGATCGCGGCGCAGATCCGCGAGCCAGAGGACTTTCGCCTTTTTATAGTTGCTTGTTTTTCGAACAGCCAGCCAGGAGCGCAAGACGCGCAGCGGCTCGCGCCACAAGTACTCCGGCAGGTAATTCACCGCCGCCCGAATCTCGCGATGCACCGGATGGCGCCGATCGTCGGTGGGTCGGCGCAGCGAGACGATGAGGATCTCGAGGCCGCGGCGCTCGAGCGCGGCGATCTCCTGCGCGATGAATGCCTCGGAGAGGCGCGGATAGCCCTTCAGGACGAAAGCGACGCGCAAAGCGACCCGCCGTTC
>DATDCR010000499.1:0-14292 GCA_036524215.1 Burkholderiales bacterium | reverse complement strand
CTTCAGCGCCCAGGTATAGGCGACCAGCCCCGGCGCCGCGCCGAACGCCACCATGTCGGCGATCGAGTCGTATTGCGCGCCGAACTCGCTCTGCGTGTTGGTCCAGCGCGCCACGCGCCCGTCCATGCCGTCCAGCACCATGGCGACGAAGATGGCGATGCAGCCGACGTCGAAGCGGCCGTTCATCGCCTGCACGATGGCGAAGAAGCCGCAGAACAGGACCCCGGTGGTGAAGAGATTGGGCAGCAGGTAGATGCCCCTGCGCCGCAGTCCGCCGAGCTGGGGGCGCGGACTGCCGGCGCCTGGCGGTTCGGGCTCTAGTTCGGGTTCGAAGTCGGGGGCGTCAGCCATGCCAGCACGGTCTCCGCGGCGTAAACCTTGTCGCCGATGGCCGCCTTGACCTGGGCATCGAGCGGCAAGTAGACGTCGACGCGCGAGCCGAAGCGGATGAAGCCGAAGCGCTCGCCGCGCTTGAGCTCGGCGCCTGCGCCAACATAGCACAGGATGCGGCGCGCGATCAGCCCCGCGACCTGCACGCACGTGACATCGCGCCCGTCGCGCGTGCGCAGCCACAGCGCGTTGCGCTCGTTCTGCAGCGATGCCTTGTCGAGCGCGGCGTTGAGGAACGCGCCCGGGAAGTACCAGCGCTCCTTCACCGTGCCGTCGACGGGCGAGCGGTTCGAATGGACGTTGAAGACATTCATGAAGACGCTGACTTTCAGCGCGTCGCGCTGCAGCCAGGGGTCGCGCGTGCGGCTCACCTCGACGATGCGCCCGTCGGCCGGCGACACGACCGCGCGCGGGTCATCCGGCACCTCGCGCCCGGGATCGCGGAAGAACTGCAGGACGAAGACCGCGACCAGCCAGATCGGCAGCGACCACCACCAGCCGAGCGCAAAGCCGACCAGCAGCGCAAGGCCGAGCGCGATGGCGACGAAGAGCCAGCCTTCGCGCGCGATTACCGGATGCGGATAGGCGGGGCGCACTTACTTGGAGTCCGCGTCCTTCAGCCGCTCGGAGTCCTGGCCCTGCTGCATCGCGTTGCCGACCTTGCTGGATACGTTGTCGATGGTCTTTTTCGGCTGCGCGCCGATGTTCTTCGACTGCTCGGGAGTACAGGCCGCGATCATCAGGACGAGGCAGGCAAGAAACGCGCGCATGGGGGCTCTCCTCGGTTCTTGGCTCAGTTCTTCGAGGTGTCGACCAGGCGGTTCTTCTTGATCCACGGCATCATCTCGCGCAGCCGCGCGCCCACCTTCTCGATCGGCAGCTCGGCCGTCATGCGGCGCTGGCTGAGCAGCCCGGGCGCCCCGGCGCGGTTCTCGAGCACGAATTCCTTCGCGTATTCGCCGTTCTGGATGCGGTGCAGCGCTTCCTTCATGCGCTTCCTCACGCCCTCGTCGATGATCTTCGGCCCGGTGACGTACTCGCCGTATTCGGCGTTGTTCGAGATCGAGTAGTTCATGGTGCCGATGCCGCCCTCGTACATGAGGTCGACGATGAGCTTGAGCTCGTGCAGGCACTCGAAGTAGGCCATTTCGGGCGCATAGCCGGCTTCCACCAGCGTGTCGAAGCCGGCCTTGACGAGCTCGACGCAACCGCCGCAAAGCACGGTCTGCTCGCCGAAGAGGTCGGTCTCCGTCTCTTCCTTGAAGCTGGTCTCGATGATGCCCGCCTTGCCGCCGCCGATCGCCGCGGCGTACGAAAGCGCGACGTCGCGCGCCTTCTTCGACGGGTTGCGGTGCACCGCGATCAGCATCGGCACGCCGCCGCCGCCGGCATAGGTCGAGCGCACGGTATGGCCGGGCGCCTTGGGCGCGACCATCCACACGTCGAGGTCGGCGCGCGGCTGGATCAGGCCGTAGTGGATGTTGAAGCCGTGCGCGAAGGCGAGCGAGGCGCCTTTCTTGATGTTGGGCTCGACGAACTCCTTGTAGATCTGCGCGTGGTGCTCGTCCGGCAGCAGGATCATGACGATGTCCGCGCCCTTGATCGCCTCCGCCATCTCGGCCACCTTGATGCCGCCCTTCTTCGCCTTGTCCCACGAGGCACCGCCCTTGCGCAGCCCGACGGTGACCTTGACTCCCGATTCCTGCAGGTTCTGCGCGTGCGCATGGCCCTGCGAGCCGTAGCCGATGATGGTGACCTTCTTGCCCTTGATGAGCGAAAGGTCGGCGTCCTTGTCGTAATAGACCTTCATTGCAATCCCCCTGGAGAAAACTAGACCCGCAGTCTAAAGGTTCAGATCCGCAGAACCCGGTTGCCGCGCCCGATGCCGCTGGTGCCGGTGCGCACCGTCTCGATGATCGCGCCCTGGTCGAGGGCCTGGATGAATGCGTCGAGCTTGCGGCCGTCGCCGGTCAGCTCGATGGTGTAGGTGTTGTCGGAGACGTCGATGATGCGCCCGCGGAAGATGTCGGCCATGCGCTTCATGTCCTCGCGCTCCTTCTGGCCGGCGCGCACCTTGATCAGCATCAGCTCGCGCTCGATGTGCTCGGCTTCGGAAAGATCGACCACCTTGACGATGTCGATCAGCTTGTTCAGTTGCTTGGTGATCTGCTCGACCACGTCGTCCGAGCCGGTGGTGACGACCGTCATGCGCGACAT
This sequence comes from Burkholderiales bacterium, assembly GCA_036524215.1. GTDB lineage: Bacteria > Pseudomonadota > Gammaproteobacteria > Burkholderiales > SG8-39 > SCGC-AG-212-J23. The sequence continues at coordinate 11,685 of DATDCR010000499.1, read as the reverse complement.
CGAGGCATCCTCGGTCGGCGCCACGGTAAGCGACTCGATGTTATAGCCGCGCGCGGAAAACAGACCCGCGATCCTGGAAAGGGCACCGGCCTCGTTCTCCACCAGGATCGAGATGATATGGCGCATCCGCAGTCGGTCTTATAGCTCTTCGGACAGGATGATCTCGGTGATGCCCTTGCCGCCCGGGATCATCGGATAGACGTTTTCGGTCTGGTCGGTGATGAAGTCGAGGAACACCAGCTCGTTCTTGCGCGTGAAGGCCTCGCGCAGCGCGGGCTCCACGTCGGCCGGCTTTTCAACCAGCACGCCGCGATGGCCGTAGGCCTCGGCCACCTTGACGAAGTCCGGCAGCGCGTTCATGTAGGACTCGGAGTAGCGGTTGCCGTGGAAGAACTGCTGCCACTGCCGCACCATGCCCATGTACTTGTTGTTGAGGTTCACGATCTTGATCGGCAGGCGGTATTGCTTGCACGTCGAGAGCTCCTGCAGGCACATCTGGATCGACGATTCGCCCGTGACGCACACCACGCTGGCGCCCGGATTGGCAAGCTGCACGCCCATCGCGGCGGGCAGGCCGAAACCCATGGTGCCGAGGCCGCCGGAATTGATCCAGCGCCGCGGCTGGTCGAACTTGTAGAACTGCGCGGCCCACATCTGGTGCTGGCCGACGTCGGAGGTGACGAAGGCGTCGCCGCCGGTGATCTCGTAGAGCTTCTCGAGCACGAACTGCGGCTTGATGATCTTCGAGCTGCGGTCGTACTTGAGGCAATGGCGCCCGCGCCATTCGTCGATCTGCTTCCACCAGGGGTCGATGGCGGGGATCCTCGCTTCCTTCAGCAGCCGGAGCAGCTCGTCGAGGACATCCGGGATATTGCCCACGATCGGCACGTCGACCTTGACGCGCTTGGAGATCGACGAGGGGTCGATGTCGATGTGCACGATCTTGCGCGGGTTCTGCGCGAAGTTGGCCGGGTCGCCGATGACGCGGTCGTCGAAGCGCGCACCGATGGCGATCAGCACGTCGCAGTGCTGCATCGCCATGTTCGCCTCGTACGTGCCATGCATGCCGAGCATGCCGAGGAACTGCTTGTCGGTGCCCGGATAGGCGCCAAGGCCCATGAGGGTGTTGGTCACCGGGAAACCGGTGAGCCGGGCGAGCTCGCGCAGCGCCGGCGCCGCATCCGACAGGATCACGCCGCCGCCGGTGTAGAAGAGCGGGCGCTTTGCTTCGAGCAGCAGCTGCACCGCCTTGCGGATCTGCCCGGCGTGCCCCTTGCGCACCGGGTTGTAGGACCGCATGGAAATGGTTTCGGGGTAGTGGTACTCGCACACCGCGGCGGTCACATCCTTCGGGATGTCGACCACTACCGGGCCGGGCCGGCCGGTCGTCGCGATGTGGAACGCCTTCTTCATCGCGGAGGCGAGCTCTTTCACGTCCTTGACGAGCATGTTGTGCTTCACGATCGGGCGCGTGATGCCGACCGCGTCGCACTCCTGGAACGCATCGAGGCCGATGGCATGCGTCGGCACCTGGCCGCTGATCACCACCATCGGAATCGAGTCCATGTATGCCGTGGCGATGCCCGTCACGGCATTGGTCACGCCGGGGCCGGAAGTGACCAGCGCGACGCCGACTTTCTTCGACGAGCGCGAATAGCCGTCGGCGGCGTGCGCGGCGCCCTGCTCGTGGCGCACGAGCACGTGCTTCACCTTGTCCTGCTTGAAAAGGGCGTCATAGATGAACAGGACCGCGCCGCCCGGATAGCCGAAAACGTATTCGACGCCTTCTTCCTGAAGGCAGCGAACAACGATCTCGGCGCCGGAGAGAGCGCTGGTCTTGACTCGGTCCATGGCGGGGTGAAAAGCCTTAGAAACCATGATGGTAACATCGGCCGAACAACATCGCCCCGGCAGAGGGTCATCTGGCATCGCGAAGCGAGCTTTCGGCCTTTCTCGAAAGCGTCGAGCGCCGCGCATACAAGCAGGCGCTGTTCGCCGTGCGCGACGAGCAGGCGGCGCTCGACATCGTGCAGGACGCGATGCTGCGCCTCGCCGAGAAGTACGGCGACCGCCCCGCCACCGAGCTGCCGTTGCTTTTCCACCGCATCGTGCAGAACGCGATCCGCGATTACTACCGGCGCCAGAAGGTGCGCTCGCTCTGGACCACGCTCCTTTCCTCGCTCTCCGGCGGCCGCAGCGAGGATGACGACCAGGATCCGCTCGAGACCTACGAGGCGATCGAGGGTCCCGGGGTCGAAGCGGGTCCCGGCGCCCGCCTGGAGCAGGCTCAAGTGCTTGAAATAATTGAGCAAGAGCTGACTCGCCTGCCGGCGCGTCAACGTGAAGCATTCATCATGCGTTACTGGGAGGAATTGGACGTCGCTCAGACGGCGCGGATCATGGGTTGCTCGGAGGGCAGCGTTAAGACGCATTGCTCCCGGGCAACGCACGCGTTAGCAACCGCCTTGAGGGCCCGCGGAGTTACCCTATGAGGGGCGTCCTGAAAAAAGCCATGAACGAACCGCAATTCGCCGGCCGCATCCGGCACTACCTGAACCAGGGCACCCAGCTCGACGCCGCCACGGCGCAGAAGCTGCGCACGGCGCGCGAGCTCGCGCTCTCGCGCCAGCGTCCGGAGCCTGCGCCCCTCGTCCGCCTGGCCGATAACGTGCTCGGCAATGGCTGGGGCTGGGGCGGCCTGTCCGCCCGCGTGCTGCTGCCGGTGCTCGTGCTCGCCGCGGCCGGGGTCGGCATCTATCGCTGGCAGGAGAGCCAGCGGCTCGCCCAAGTGGTGGAGATTGACTCGCAGCTGCTCACCGACGAGCTGCCGATCGACGCGTACCTCGACCGGGGCTTCCAGAACTGGCTGAAGAAGCACGCAGCGGAGGAGTGATGCTGCGCGTCCTGCTCGCGGCCCTCTCCCTCTTCATCGCGGCGGGAATCGGGGCGCAGAACCCGTCCGAGCCCCCGGCGAAGAAAGCGAGCGCGGCAAAGGCGGCCAAGCCGAAGCAGCCCAAGCCGGGCGTGCGGCCGGCCTGGGCCGAGCTCACCGCCGAGCAGCAGCAGACGCTCGCGCCGCTCAAGGATGACTGGGACAGCCTCGAGCCGGAGCGGCGCCAGAAGTGGATCGCCATCGCCAAGCGCTACCCGAAGCTGACGACCGAGGCGCAGGAGCGCGTGCAGCGGCGCATGCAGGCCTGGGCGAAGCTCACGCCGGAGCAGCGACGCCAGGCGCGCGAGAACTACAAGCGGCTCGCCAAGGTGCCGCACGAGGATCACAAGAAGGACCTGCGCGAGAAATGGGCCGAGTACCAGGCCCTGCCGCCGCACGAGCGCCAGAGCCTCGTGCCTACGCCTCCGACCGACCCGCGTCGCAAGCACTGAGTACGGCCGGCTCCGCGCCGAATCGGGCCCCGAGTCTTCCTCGAAGGCTGGCCTCGATGCTCTACGAGGCATTGCTCGTCTTCGCCGTCGGCTTCTTCGCCACCTGGGTGTTCTATTTCGCGAGCGGCGCGCGCGACGCCACGTCGGGCTCGATGCGGCGCGAGCTGCAATTCTTCATCCTGCTCGTGCTCGCGGCCTATTTCCTGTGGTGCTGGCTGCGGGGCGGCCAGACGCTGGCCATGCGCGCGTGGCGTATCCGGCTCGTCGATGTGACGCCGCGCAAGGCCATCGTGCGCTTCGTGCTCGCCCTCGTGCTACTGCCGATCTCGATCCTCTGGGCGCTCGTCGATCGCGATCGTCAATTCCTGCACGATCGCCTAGCGGGCACCCGACTGGTAAATACGGGGGATCAAAAGGGGGCGGGTTAGCCCCCTTTTCCTATCGACGCTCGACCCACCACATCATGAGCATCGCCGCGGCGAGGAAGGCCGTGCTCGGCACCGCGGCCGCGGCGAGGGGCGGCCAGTTCTGCAGAAGGCCGATGTGCGAGAAAAGGCTGTTCAGCATGTGGAAGAAGATGCCGAGCATGATGCCGAGGAACACCTTGACGCCGACCATGCCGGCGCGCGCCTGCATGTAGGCGAAGGGCAGCGCGAGCGCCATCATGACGAGCGCGGCAAGCGGGTAGAAGAGCTTCTTCCACAGCGCGATCTCGTAGCGCTCGGTCCTCTGGCGGTTGATCTCGAGGTGCTGCGTGTACTTGTGCAGCGCCCAGGCGGACATGCGCTCGGGCTTCATGATGAGGGCGTTGAGCAGATCGGGCGAGACCGCCGAATGCCATTGCGCCTGCGGCTCGCGCTCGGTGCGCGGCCCTTCCGGATCGAAGCGCGTCGCCACCACCTGGTACAGCGCCCACAGCCCTTGGCCGCGGTATTCGGCGCGCTCGGCGAGCGTGATCTTGCGCAGCCGGTACGCCGCGTCGAATTCGAAAATGCGCACGCCCTGCAGCAGGCTCGACTGGCGCGCTTCCTTCACGTTGATGAAGGAGCCTTCGTCCTTGAACCAGAGGCCCGACTGCAGGTCCTGCCCGATCATCGAGGACAGCGCGCGGATCTTGGTCTTCTGCGCCGCTTCCTCGGCGGCCGGCGCGACCCATTCCCCGATCACGAAGGTGAGCACGACGAACACCGCACCGACCTTGAGGAGCACGAACGCCGCGTGGCGCGGCGAAAGGCCGGAGCCGCGCATCACCGTGTACTCCGAGTTGCTGGCGAGGTGGGCGAGCACGTAAAGCGTGCCGATCAGCACCACGATCGGGAACAGCTCGTAGGCATGTGCCGGCGCATTGAGCAGCACGAACGTGAACACCTGGCGCAGGTCGTACTCGCCCTTGCCGAGGTCGCCGAGCTCGCCGATCAGGTCGAAGAAGGCGAAAAGCGCGAGGAAGCCGAGCAGCACGAAGCCGGTCGCGCCGTAGATCTGGCGGCCGAAGTAGCGCTGCAGGGTGCGCGGACGCAACAGCCTATTTTCCCAGCCGCAGCCGGATGAGCTGCATGCGTTGCGCGAACAGCACGACCAGCAGCAGCACCATGCCGGCGTGGACCATCCACACGCCGATCGAGAAATCGAGGCGGCCCTGCGCCACGCGCGCCTGGCTCACGCTCAGCAGGTTCGAATAGACCATGTAGGTAAGCAGCGCGAAGAGCAGGTTGGCCGAGCGGCCGGCGCGCGGATTGACGAAGCTCATCGGGATGGCGAGCATGACCAGCACCAGCGACGAGATCGGGATGCCGATGCGCCACAGGAGCTCGGCGAGGTTCTCCTTCGTCGGGCTGGTGATCAGCGACCAGGTCGGCAGGTTCTTCTGGTTGCGCTCGGGCTCGGTGTTCTCCCGGGTCTCGATGCGCGCGGCGTAGCGATCGAATTCCGTCACGCGGTACTGCTCGTCGCCCGGCGAGCCTTCGTAACGCCGTCCCTGCTCGAGCACGATGAAGCGGTCGCCGTTGGGCGCCGTCTCGGTGCGGCCGGTGCGGCTCATGCTGACGCCGCCTTTGCCCTGCTGCACCGAGGAGACGAAGACGTTCTGCACCTCGTTGGAATTGCCGGACACGGACTCGACGAAGAAGACGCGCTCCTTGTTCGAGGTCTCGCCGAACACGCCGGGGGTCACGCGCGAGACATCGTCGCGCGATTCGAGCTTCGAGCTGTACTGGGCGGCCATTTGCGCCGCCCACGGCGAGATGAAGAGCGAGAGCGCGCCGATCACCGCGATCTGCGGCAGCGCGAAGAGCATCACCGGCTTGAGCCAGGCGGTGAGCGGCTGGCCGGCGCCGAACCAGATCACCATCTCCGAATCGCGCCAGCCGCGCGTCATGGTCAGCAGCACCGAGATGAACATGGTGAGCGAGAGCAGCACCGGCAAGGCGCCGAGCGCGAAGAAGCCGAGGAACGCGATCACCGCATCGGTCGGAATGGATCCGCCCGCCGCCTTGCCGAGCAGGCGGATGAGCTGCGTGGTGAGCGCGATCGCGAACAGCGCCATGAACACCGCGCCCGCGAGGCTCGCGAACTCTCTAAGGAGCGCCCGGTGGAAGATCACGTGGGAAAACAGCGCCGTGTCATGCGATACTTTCGCAATGGAATTTAGCATAAAGACGCTCTCGCCCGAGACGGTGAAGACCGGCTGCGTGGTGCTCGGCGTCTATGGCGGAAACGGCGATGCGAAGGAGCTCACCGCGCCGGCGCGCCGCATCGATCAGCGCTCGCGCGGCGCCCTGCGCCAGGCGCTCGGCGATCTGTCCGCAAAGCTCGGCGCCACGCTCCTGCTGCGCGGGCTCGCCAATGTCGCCGCGGAGCGCGTGCTGCTCGTGGGGCTTGGACCGCGCAAGGAATTCGCCGAGGCCGCCTACCGTGAGGCCGTGCGGTCCGCCGGCAATGCGCTGCGCGAGCTCGGCGCAAAGGATGCCGCCCTCTTTCTCGTCGATCTCAAGGTCGCCGACCATCCGCTGAGCTGGAACGTGCGGCAGGCCGTTCTCGGCCTGCGCGACGCCTTCTACCGCTTCGAGCAGCTGAAGTCGCAGAAGAAGGCCGCCGCACCGAGCCTCGCCAAGGTCACGCTTCCGCTGCCTCCGGCGGCTGCGCTCGAGCAGGCGCTGAAGGAAGCGCAAGCCACCGCCGACGGCTGCGAGCTCGCGCGCACGCTCGGCAACCTGCCCTCGAACATCTGCACGCCGAGCTACCTCGCCGAGGAAGCGAAGAAGCTCGGCCGCCAGTTCAAGCTGCAGGTCCAGGTGCTCGAGCGCGCCGAGCTGCAGAAGCTCGGCATGGGCGCCTTCCTGGCGGTGACCAAAGCCTCGCAGCAGCCGCCGAAGCTGATCGTGCTGCGCTACAACGGGGCCGGCAAGACCGCCAGGCCGCTCGTGCTGGTCGGCAAGGGCATCACGTTCGACACCGGCGGCATCTCGCTCAAGCCGGCGGGCGAGATGGATGAAATGAAGTACGACATGTCGGGCGCCGGCAGCGTGCTCGGCGCGATCCGCGCGCTGGCCGGCATGAAGGCGCCGGTCAATGTCGTCGGCATCATCCCGGCCTGCGAGAACATGCCGGGCGGCGCCGCAATCAAGCCCGGGGACATCGTCACCACTCTGTCCGGACAGACGGTCGAGATCCTGAATACGGATGCCGAAGGCCGCCTGATCCTTTGCGACGCCTTGACCTACGCGGAGCGCTTCAGGCCCGACACCGTGGTCAACATCGCCACGCTGACGGGAGCCTGCGTGATCGCCCTCGGCCACGTCGCGACCGGCCTTTTCGCCAACGACCAGAAGCTGGCCGACGAGATCCGCGCCGCCGGCGAGGATGCCTGGGACCGCGTGTGGCAGATGCCGCTGTGGGAGGAATACCAGGAGCAGCTGCGCTCGAACTTCGCCGACTTCGCCAACATCGGCGGCCGGCCGGGAGGCAGCATCACCGCCGCGTCGTTCCTCGCCCGCTTCACGAGAAAACTGCGCTGGGCGCACCTCGACATTGCCGGCACCGCGTGGAAGAGCGGCCGCGAGAAAGGCTCGACCGGCCGTCCCGTGCCGCTGCTCGTGCGCTTCGCGCTGCGCCACGCGGGTCGGAAATGACCAGTATCGATTTCTATTTCAACGCGCCGGACCGGCTGCAGATCGCCTGCCGCCTAGCCGGCAAGGCCATCGCAGAGCGCAAGCGCCTGCTGGTGTATGCGCCGGATGCGGAGCTCGCCGCACGCCTCGATCGCCTGATGTGGACCTGGCCCGCCACCGGCTTCGTGCCGCACTGCCCGGTGGACGATGCCCTCGCGCCGGACACGCCGATCCTGATCGCACGCGGCGAGGAGACGCCGGCCGGCTTCTCGCTCCTCGTCAATCTTTCCTCGGCCACGCCGCCGCATTTCGCGCGCTTCGATCGGCTGTTCGAGATCGTCGATGAGGCGGAACGCGACGCTGCGCGAGAGCGCTATCGCCTGTACCGGAGCAAAGGCTACGCGATCGCCAACCACGACCTCGCGAGCGCCGATGCCTGATTTGCGCGAAACGCGGGTGCCGGTGCTGACCGAGGTCGTGGCCGAGACGCCGCGCGCAAGGCCCGCGGTCGATGCGGCCGCGCTCGAAGCGCTCGCGCGGGAGCTCGAGCGCGCCGTGCTTACGCGCCTCGCGCCGGAGATCGATCGCGTGATCGAGGAACGGCTCGCGCGCACTCTTTCGCAGGTGCTGGGACAGGCGCTCGACAACGTGCGCGCCGAGCTCACGGTCAGCGTGACCCAGATGGTGCGCGAAGCGGTCGCCGCATCGGTCGCGCACGCGCTCGCCCTGCCCTCATCGCCGAACAAGTAGTGCTCGACAAGAGCTTCGATCCCGCCGCCATCGAGCAGCGCTGGTACCAGCGCTGGGAGAGCGCGGGCCATTTCAGCGCGCGGGACGGCGAGACGCCCGCGTATTGCATCCAGCTGCCGCCGCCGAACGTCACCGGCACGCTGCACATGGGCCATGCCTTCCAGCAAACGCTCATGGATGCGCTCATCCGCTACCACCGCATGCGCGGCTTCAACACCAACTGGGTGGTGGGCACCGATCACGCCGGCATCGCCACGCAGATCGTGGTGGAGCGCCAGCTCGAGGAAGAAGGCAAGAGCCGCCACGACCTGGGGCGCGAGAAATTCATCGAGCGCGTCTGGCAGTGGAAGCAGCAATCCGGCGCGACGATCACGCGGCAGATGCGCCGCCTCGGCACCTCGGCAAACTGGACCTACGCGGACACGGAGGGTCAGAAGGCGGGCTACTTCACCATGGACGCGGCCATGTCGCGTGCGGTGGTCGAGGTCTTCGTGCGCCTCTACGAGGAAGGGCTCATCTACCGCGGCAAGCGCCTGGTCAACTGGGATCCCGTGCTCGGCACGGCCGTGTCGGACCTCGAGGTCGATACCGAGGAAGAAGACGGCCGCATCTGGGAGCTGCGCTACCCCGGCGAAGGTTTCAGCATGGTGGTGGCGACCACGCGCCCGGAGACGATGCTCGGCGACGTCGCCGTGGCCGTTCATCCCGACGACGATCGCTATCGCGCCGTGGTGGGCAAGCGCGTGCAGCTGCCGCTCACCGGGCGGACGATTCCGGTGATCGCGGACGAGTACGTCGATCCGGCGTTCGGCACGGGCTGCGTGAAGATCACGCCGGGGCACGACTTCAACGACTACCAGGTCGGCAGGCGGCACCAGCTCGAGCCGATCAGCATGCTGCGGCTCGACGCGCACGTGAACGACAACGCGCCGCAGAAGTACCGCGGCCTCGAGCGCTTCGAAGCGCGCAGGCAGGTGCTGGCGGATCTCACGGCGCAGGGGCTGCTCGTCTCCGACAAGCCCTACAAGCTGCGCGTGCCCCGTTCCGGACGCACCGGCGTCATCGTCGAGCCGATGCTCACCGACCAGTGGTTCGTGAAGATGGAAGGGCTCGCCAAGCCGGCGCTCGACGCGGCGGCAAGCGGCGAGCTCAAGTTCTATCCCGAGCACTGGACCACGACCTACCGCCAGTGGCTCGAGAACATCCAGGACTGGTGCATCTCGCGCCAGCTCTGGTGGGGCCACCAGATCCCGGCCTGGTACGACGATGCGGGCAACGTCTACGTCGCCCGCTCCGAGGAAGAACTGAAGAAGAAGCATCCGGGCAAGGCGTTCAGGCGCGACCCGGACGTCCTGGATACCTGGTTCTCATCGGCTCTGGTCCCGTTCAGCTCGCTCGGCTGGCCGCAGAAGACGAAGGACCAGGACGTGTTCCTGCCCTCCTCCGTGCTCGTCACCGGCTTCGACATCATCTTCTTCTGGGTGGCGCGCATGGTGATGATGAGCCTGCACTTCACCGGCAAGCTGCCGTTCCGCGACGTGTACATCAACGCCATCGTGCGCGACGCCGAGGGCGAGAAGATGTCGAAGTCGAAGGGCAACACGCTCGATCCGCTCGATCTCATCGACGGCATCACGTTCGACGCGCTGGCGAAGAAGTCCACCGTCGGCCTGCTGAAGGCCGAGCACAGGCAGAAGGTGCAGGGCTACATCAAGGCGCACTTCCCGAACGGCATCCCGGCCTTCGGCACCGACGCGCTGCGCTTCACCTTCGCCTCGCTGGCGAGCTTCTCGCGCACGCTCAACTTCGACCTCGGCCGCTGCGAGGGCTATCGCAATTTCTGCAACAAGCTCTGGAACGCCACGCGCTTCGTGCTGATGAACACCGAGGGCAAGGATTGCGCCCTGGACGAGAAGGCGCCGGTCGAGCTTTCCACCTGGGACCGCTGGATCGTGAGCCTGCTGCAGCGTACCGAAGCGGAGGTCGAGCAGGCGTTCGCGGAGTACCGCTTCGATAACGCGGCGGCGGCGATCTACCGCTTTGTTTGGGACGAGTACTGCGATTGGTACCTCGAGATCGCCAAGGACCAGCTGGCGAAGGGGAGCGAGGCGGTTCAACGTGGCACGCGCCGCACGCTCGTGCGCGTGCTCGAGACATCGCTGCGCCTCGCCCATCCGATCATCCCGTTCATCACCGAAGAGCTCTGGCAGAGCGTGGCCCCGCTCGCCGGGAAGAAAGGCGAGAGCATCATGCTCGCGCCGTATCCGAAGAGTCAGCCGGAGAGAATCGATACCGCTGCCGAAGCCGAGGTCGAAACCGCCAAGGCGGTGGTCAACGCGACGCGAAACCTGCGCAGCGCGATGAAGATCCCGCCCAAGGAGCGCATCACCTTGTTCCTCACCGGCAAACCGAGCGCGACGACGCTCGCCGCAACGATCAGCCTCGCGCGCTCGGAGCCGAAGCTCGTCGACGAGCTGCCCGATACCGGCTCACCGGTGGCGGTCGTGGGCGCTCACCGCCTGATGCCTCACATCGAGATCGATCCGGCCAAGGAGCGCGAGCGCCTCAACAAGGAGTTGAGCCGGCTCACCAACGAGATCGGCAAGGCAAAAGCGCAGCTCGGGAATGCTTCGTTTGTCGAGCGCGCGCCCGCGGCAGTGGTCGAGCAGATGCGCGAGCGCGTCGCCGGGTTCGAGGCGACGCTCGCGAAGGTCAGCGCGCAGCTACAGAAACTGAGCCAATAGACTGCGCCTCGGGGGCGCTCGGCCAGGAAAAGTCGAAGCTCCAGCCGTGCTGCGCTTCGAGGCGCATGCGGAAGGCCTGCTCGAGCTCGAACGAAGGGGTCGCGACGCAGCTGCCCGGAAAGCGCATGAGGAAGCTCGACGCGATCATGGCGCATTCGCCGATCGCGGCCACGCGGCTCTGCGCGATGTCGCGCCCGTGCAGATAGATCTCGCCGTCCAGGTACGCCGACACGCCGAACTGGCGATACGTCGCGACCGCGGAGGCGAGGCCCCACGACAGCCAGCGATCGCGGCGCCCGGGCACGTATTTCAGCGGCGCGACCAGCGCGAAGCAGTAGCGCGCGGCCTCTTCGCCCCACAGCAGGATCGGCGCGGCGGCCTTCGCCTGCACCGTCGCCATCGACACGCAGGCGGCATCGAATTCGCGCTGCGCAAGCGCACCCAATCGTATCCATCGCGCATGCATGGACACGATTATTTCATAGTGGATCGCTAAAGCTCGATGTCTTCGCGGATCGCCGCGATGCCCGCGGCGGCGCATGCATCGTCTTCGGCGCCGCCGGGCGCGCCCGACACGCCGATCGCGCCAAGAAGCGTGCCCGAGGCCTCGATCATCAAGCCGCCGCCGACGGCCGCCACGCCGGGACGCTGGCGAATGCCGCTTTGCGGCCGGCCCGGCTGCGTTGCCGCGGCGAGCTCGG
>DATDCR010000498.1:0-3152 GCA_036524215.1 Burkholderiales bacterium | reverse complement strand
TCGAAGTGCTGGCCGAGATGCCGCGCACGCCCACCGGCAAGATCCAGAAGTTCGTGCTGCGCGAGATCGCGAAGGGACTGCAGGTGAAGCCGGGCGCTGCGCGCGCCGCGTAGCAGCTAGTTCAGAGCACCACGCGCTCGGCCGCTAGAACGACGCCCGCAATCTCCGCCGCCGGCGATGGAAGTCGCCCCAGCGCCTGCGCATCGTCCATCCAGATCATCTCCACTGCATCGTAAGCTGGCGTGCGGCCGCTTTCGTAGACCGCGCGCCGCGTATGCGATTGCACATAGCGCTTCACCGCCGGCAGCTTGGCCACGCGAGCTCCATGCTCGAGCAGCGCGGCGAAGAATTCGTCGGGCAGCGTGCCTGCCTTTCGCTTGATGAACCGCAGGGCTTTGCGCAGGCTCGGTGCTGGCGCGCCATCCTTCAGGACGTGCTCTTCCGTGACGATGGTGCCCATGCTGGCGCGATCGATGAAGTTCGGCTCGTCCGCGAGCACAGCCGCGTATTCCGCCGTGCCGCCCAGCGCCTTCATCGCCCGCGTGTCGTCGAACGACGATTCGGCGACGGCGTCGAAGAGCCGCTCGCTCCCCGGCAGGGGATAGTTCTGCACGTAGCGCCGGATGCCGGGCAATCGCACGATGATCGGCGCATGCCGTTCGCGCCAATGCTCGTGGAATGCCTCGAGCGACAGTCCCGGACGACGGTTGAAGAAGATGACGGCCTTGATCAGGTCCGGTGCCCCAGCATCTGCTCGAACACCGGGTACATGCGCTGCTCCTCGTCCGCGGCGTGCGCATCGAAGGCGGCCTGCAGCGCCTCCAGCTCCGCGCGGTAGCGCTGCGGATCGGATTCGGGTGCGAAGCTGCCGAGCAGCCAGAGCATGCCGCGCATGTCGTCGTGCTGCGAGCACAGCCATTCGGTGCCGCCCTCGACGCCGTGCACCTGCTCGTAGAGCGGGAAGATGTGCTGCTCCTCGTAGCGGAAATGGCTGAGCACTGCCTCGCGCAAGGCATTTACGCGTTGCTCCAATTCCGTCCAGAGGCCGGAATTAGCCGCCTGCCGCGCCGCGATGAAGAGTTCATCGCAGCGGCGATGGTGGTCCGCGAGGGTGCCTGCGCCGACGAGCATGACGAGCCCATTCTGGTGGGCGGCGCGGCGGCGGGTTTGAGGTGGATCAAATCCCGCGCCGCGCCGGCCGGTGATGCTTGCCCGATGTACGACGATCCCGCCATCACCCTGGTGATCGACGGGCCGCTCGCCGTGGCGACGCTCGCGCGCGCCCCGGTCAACGCCGTCGATGACGCCTGGCTCGCGCGCCTGGACCAGGTGCTCGACGCCGTCGAGCGCACCGACACGGTGGCTTGCCTGCTGCTGCGCTCCTCCGAGCGCGCCTTCTGTGCCGGCGCCGACCTCGCGCTGATGCGCAGCCGGTTCTCGAGCGCGGAGGGCCGGGCAAAGATGGTGCCTTTCGTGCGCGAGATGCAGCGCGTGTACGCCAGGCTCGAGCGCCTGCCGCAGGTCACGCTGGCGGAGATCGGCGGCCCGGCGCTCGGCGGCGGGCTCGAGCTCGCGCTCTCCTGCGACCTGCGCGTTGCCGCCGAGGACGCGAAGCTCGGCCTGCCGGAGGCGCGCCTGGGTCTTCTGCCGGGCGCCGGCGGTACGCAGCGCCTGACGCGCATCGTCGGCGAGGCGCTCGCCAAGCGCATGATCCTGCACGCGGAAGTCCTCGACGGCCGCGAGGCCGCGGCGCTCGGCGTGGTCCATTGGGTCGTGCCGGCGGGCGAGCTCGCGGCACGTGCGCGCGCTCTCGCGGCGGAAATCACCGCGCTGCCGCCGGCCGCGCTCGCCGCCTGCAAGCGCTGTATCGCCGCTGCCGTGGAAGGCGAAGACGGCTACGAAGCCGAGGTCCAGGGCACCGCGGCGCTCCTCGCCACGACGGAAACGCAGCGGCGGGTGCGGGAGTTTCTGGAAAAACGGCGCTAGCATCGGCGGCATGAGCCTCTTTCGCCGCATCGACCACGTCGAGCTCGTGACTTCGCATCCCGAGCCGGCGGTGAAGTTCTATACCGAGGTGCTCGGCTTCACGGTGCGAGCGCGCGATCGCGTGCCCTCGCCGCTCGGCCCGCTCGACCTCGTCTATCTCGATCTGGGCGGCACGACCGTCGAGCTGATGTGCTACCCGGAAGCCAAGCCGGAACCGGCGCCCGCCGCCGAGCACCTCGGCTATCGCCTGATGGCGCTCGAGGTGAGCGACATGGACCAGGCGCTCGCCGCGCTGAAGGCGAAGGGCATCGAGCCGGTGTGGGGACCGAAGAAGCGGCCGACCTATGCGCGCGCCGAGATCCGCGATCCCGACGGCAACCACATCGAGCTGCGGCAGTGGATCGGCGCCGGGAGCTCGTCGCACTCCTAGGATCGAGCGCCAGCCTAACGTAGCAGGAGAAAACCATGCCCGTGCGAATCTTCGCGTTCGCTCTTCTCGCGCTTGTTACCGCATCCGGTGTCGCGCAGCCGCGCGAAGCTTACCCTTCGCGCCCGGTGCACTGGATCGTGCCGTATCCGCCCGGCGGCACTTCGGACAACGTGTCGCGCGTGATTGCGGAGCGTCTCGGCGCCCTTCTCGGACAGCCCGTCGTGGTGGAAAACCGGGGCGGTGCCGCCGGGACGATCGGCGCGCAAGCTGCGCAGGCGGCGAAGCCGGACGGCTACACGTTGTTGATGGGGCCGACCGCGGTTTTCGCGATCACGCCGCATTTGCGCAAGGTGCCCTACGACCCGGTGAATGGCTTCGAGACGGTGGCGATGTTGGCCACCGCGCCGAGCATCGCGGCGGTTCACAAGGACTACCCCGCGAAGACCATGGCTGAATTCGTGGCGCGCGCGAAACAGAACCCGGGAAAGCTGACCTTCGGCTCGGCGGGTCCCGGAAGCATTACCCATCTGTACGGCGAGATCCTCAAGGATCGCGCCGGCATCGACATGCTGCACGTGCCCTTCAAGGGATCCGCCGATTCGATGAGCGCCTTGCTGGGCAAGCAGATCGATCTGATCATCGACCCGGTGGCGCTTGGCCAGGTCCGCGGCGGCGCGCTGCGTGCGCTGGCGATCTTCGGCGACCGAAGGGTCCCCGAGTTGCCGGACGTGCCGAC
>DATDCR010000497.1:0-8350 GCA_036524215.1 Burkholderiales bacterium | reverse complement strand
GGTCGCGGCCGCCCTGCTGCACAACGCGCACGTCGTCGATGTAGAGATCGACGAGGTCGGTGTTGAGGCCGGCGATGCCGGCATTGCCGATGGCGGCGAGGATGCGGCCGAGGTTCGGGTCGGAGGCAAAAAAGGCCGTCTTCACCAGCGGCGAGTGCGCGATGGAATACGCGATGCGCCGGCACTCTTCCACGCTGCGCCCGCGCTCGATCTGGATGGTGACGAACTTCGTCGCGCCCTCGCCGTCGCGCACGATCGCCTGCGCGAGGTGGCGCGCGACATCGGCGACGCCGGCTTCGAGCTTCAGCAGGTCGCGTCGCGTCGTGGCTGCCGGGCCGCGCGCCGTCGCGGCGAGGATCAGCGAATCGTTGGTCGAGGTATCGCCGTCGACGGTCACGCTGTTGAAGGTACGCCCGACCACGCGCTCGAGCATGCCTTGCAGGCTGCGCTGCCGGACGCGCGCGTCGGTGGCCATGAAGCCGAGCATGGTGGCCATGTCGGGCCGGATCATGCCGGCGCCCTTGGCGATGCCGGTCACGACCGCCGTGCCGGTGGAAAGGCGCACCTTGCGCGAATACGCCTTCGGCACGGTGTCCGTCGTCATGATCGCTTCCGCGGCGGACACCCAGTCGTCCTGGTGCAGCAGGGCGCGAGGCAGCGCGGCCACGATGCGCTCCGCGGGCAGGGGCTCCATGATCACGCCGGTGGAGAACGGCAGGATCTCGTCCGCGTCGCAGCCCAGGTGGTCGGCAAGCGCCGCGCAGACCTGCATGGCGCGCTGCAGGCCCTGCTTGCCGGTTCCGGCGTTCGCGTTGCCGGTGTTCACGACCAGCGCCTGGACGGGATTGCGCAGATGCTTCTTGGCCAGCACCACCGGCGCGGCGCAAAAGCGGTTGCGGGTAAAGACGCCGGCCACCGTCGTGCCCGGCGCGAAGCGCATGACGAGAAGGTCCTTGCGATCGGCCTTGCGCACGCCGGCCATCGCGACGCCGAGCTCGACGCCCGGCACCGGATGAATCGCGGCAGGATCCGGCGGCGGGAGATTGACCGCCATGTTCAGCTCAGCTTGCCGTGGCAGTGCTTGTACTTCTTGCCCGAGCCGCACGGACAGGGGTCGTTGCGCCCCACTTTCTGCACATGGCGCACCATCGGCTGCGCCTTGCGCTTGGTCGCCGCCTCGGCCAGGGCGACATCGCCGTTGCCGCCCGAATCGCCGCTCACTTCCTCGATCCCTTCGCTGCCGACGTGCTGCGGGCGCACGTTCTCGACGTGCAGCTGGTCGTCGGGCTTGATGTCCTCCTGCGTGCGGATCTCGACCGCGGTCAGCGTCTTGATCACCTCGAGCTTGACCGCCTCGATCATGGCGCCGAACAGCTCGAACGCCTCGCGCTTGTATTCCTGCTTCGGGTTCTTCTGCGCGTAGCCGCGCAGGTGGATGCCCTGCCGCAGGTGGTCGAGCGCCGCCAGGTGCTCGCGCCAGTGCGCGTCGAGGATCTGCAGCATGACGTAGCGCTCGTACTGGCGGAAGGAGGCTTCCGCGCCGGCGGGCGCCTTGGTGTCGTAGGCGGTCTGCGTCTTCTCGACGATGCGCTTGAGCAGCGTCTCGTCATCGAGCTGCGTCTCCGCGTCGAGCCACTGCCGCAGCGGCAGCTCGAGGTTGAATTCGCTCTTCAGCGCCCCTTCCAGGCCCGCGATGTCCCATTGCTCCTCGACGCTTTCCTCCGGCACGTACATGCGGAAGAGGTCGCTTACTACCCCGGCCCGCAGGTCGGCGATGCGTGGCGAGACGTCCGTCGACTCGAGCAGCTCGTTCCTCAGCGCGTAGATCGTCTTGCGCTGGTCGTTGGCCACGTCGTCGTATTCGAGCAGCTGCTTGCGGATATCGAAGTTGCGCGCCTCGACCTTGCGCTGCGCGCTCTCGATCGAGCGCGTCACCATGGCGTGCTCGATCGCCTCGCCTTCGGGCATCTTCAGCATCACCATGATGCGGTTGATACGGTCGCCGGCAAAGATCCTGAGCAGCGGGTCCTCGAGCGACATGTAGAAGCGCGAGCTGCCCGGGTCGCCCTGGCGGCCGGAGCGGCCGCGCAGCTGGTTGTCGATGCGGCGCGACTCGTGGCGCTCGGTGCCGATGATATGCAGGCCACCCGCCTTCACCACGTGATCGTGCAGCGCCTGCCATTCGCCGCGCAGCGTATCCACCCTTTGCTTTTTTTCTTCAACGGAAAGATTTTCAGTCGCTTCGACCAGGTCGCACTGCTTCTCGACGTTGCCGCCGAGCACGATGTCCGTGCCGCGCCCCGCCATGTTGGTGGCGATGGTGATCATCTTCGGGCGGCCGGCCTGGGCCACGATCTCCGCTTCGCGCGCGTGCTGCTTGGCGTTCAGCACCTGGTGCGAAAGCTTCTCCTTGTTGAGGAGCCCTGAAATCAGCTCGGAGTTCTCGATCGACGTCGTGCCGACCAGCACCGGCTGGCCGCGGTCGTAGCAGTCGCGGATGTCCTTGATGACCGCGTGGTACTTCTCCTTGCCGGTGCGGTAGACCTGGTCCTCGCGGTCGGCGCGGACCATCGGCTTGTGGGTCGGGATGACGACCGTTTCGAGGCCGTAGATCTGCTGGAATTCGTAGGCCTCGGTATCCGCCGTGCCCGTCATGCCGGCGAGCTTGCCGTACATGCGGAAGTAGTTCTGGAAGGTGATTGAGGCGAGCGTCTGGTTCTCGTTCTGGATGGCGACGTTCTCCTTCGCCTCCACGGCCTGGTGCAGGCCTTCGGACCAGCGCCGCCCCTGCATCAGGCGGCCGGTGAACTCGTCGACGATCACCACTTCGCCGTTCTGCACCACGTAGTGCTGGTCGCGGTGGAAGAGATGATGCGCGCGCAATGCGGCATACAGGTGGTGCACGAGGTTGATGTACGCGGGCTCGTAAAGGCTCGCCCCCTGCGGCAGCATGCCGATGCGCGTCAGGATCTGCTCGGCCTTCTCGTGCCCTGCCTCGGACAGGATGATCTGATGGTTCTTCTCGTCGACGTAGAAATCGCCCGGCGGCTCCGCGTCGTCGGGCTTCTTCTTCTCTTCCTTCTGGCGCGTGAGGAGCGGCGCCACCTCGTTCATCTTGTAGTAGACCTCGGTGCGGTCCTCGGCCTGGCCCGAGATGATGAGCGGCGTGCGCGCCTCGTCGATCAGGATCGAGTCGACCTCGTCGACGATGGCGTAGTTGAGTCCGCGCTGGAAGCGCTCCTCGATGTGCATCGCCATGTTGTCGCGCAGGTAGTCGAAGCCGAACTCGTTGTTGGTGCCGTAGGTGATGTCGGCCGCGTAGGCCTTGCGCTTGTCCTCAGGCTCCATGTTCGGCAGATTCACGCCGACCGACAGGCCGAGGAAGTTGTAGATCTTGCCCATCCACTCGGCGTCGCGCCGCGCGAGGTAGTCGTTCACCGTGACGATGTGCACGCCCTTCCCGGTGAGCGCATTCAGGTAGGCCGGCAGCGTGGCGACGAGCGTCTTGCCTTCGCCCGTCTTCATCTCCGCGATCTTGCCGGAATGCAGCACCATCCCGCCCACCAGCTGGACGTCGAAGTGACGCATACGCAGCGTGCGTTTGGCGGCCTCGCGGACCACGGCGAAAGCTTCCGGCAGCAGCTCATCGATCGTCGCGCCGTCCGCGTGGCGCTTCTTCAGCTCGTTCGTCTTGCCGGCAAGCGCGGCGTCCGAAAGCGGGGCGATGTCCGCCTCGAGGGCGTTGATCCGCGCCACCGCGCCGGCATATTGCTTCAGCAGCCGCTCGTTGCGACTGCCGAACAAGCGCGTGGGAACGCGCCACAGGACTTCCAGAGCTTCGCGGAGGAACTGGATGAATTTGGCCATCATGGACGGGACCCGGGCAGCCGCACGGGCTGTTCCCGAATCCCTGCAAAACCAAGGATTTTAGCGGTAAAGCCTAGCTACTTGGCGCGAGCGACGGCGCGGGGCCCCGAGGAGGCCACCAGGAACTTTCCCGGGTTCTGCGCGACACCGCGAAAACGCACCTCGAAATGCAAGTGCGGCCCGGTGGAGCGCCCGGTGGAGCCCACTTCGCCGATTTTCCGTCCGCGCGCCACGACATCGCCTTCCTTGACCAGCAGCTTCGAGCAGTGCGCGTAGCGCGTGACGAGATCATTGCCGTGATCGATGTCGATCATGTAGCCGTATTGCGGATGGAAGCCGGCGAAAACCACGATGCCGCCCGCCGCCGAGGCGATCGAGGAACCGGGTTCGGCCAGGAAATCGATGCCTTCGTGCATCGCCCACTGGCCGGTGAACGGGTCGACGCGCCGGCCGAAGCCCGAGGAATTGAAAGGCGCGTTCACCGGCAGCATGGTGGGAATCAGCTTCTTATGCACCGCCTGCTCGAAAAGCTGCGCCTCGAGCACGCCCAGCATGTCGTTGCGGTTTTCCACCTGATTGGAGAGCTCGAGCAGCTTCTGCCGGAAATCTCCCAGCGAAAGGTTCTGCGCCGGCAACCGCGTCGGCGCGGCCCCACCGAGGCCGGGCGTTTCGGCGAACTTGATATCGCGTACGCCGGCGAGCGACGCGAGCCGCTCGCCGAGCGCGTCCAGCCGCGTCAGCTGGGCCTGCATCTCCCCCAGCTTGACCGCCATCGCGTTCAGGTTCTGCTGCACGAATGCGCGGCTGCGCTCGGTCTCGGACTCTTGCGCGACGAGAACCAGCCGCTGCAGCGCCGGCACCGGCATCTCGGCGGCGTAGCGCAGCGTGAGCCAATAGGCGGCGGCGGTCGCTCCGCAGAGAAACACCATGAGGAGGAGCGCGCTCGCCATCAGATGGCGCAGCGACAGGGTGACTGATCTCGCCTTGGCCAGACGGTCGGAGATCAGGATAATCTGCACGTTCCTCCTCCCGATTACGTGTCTCTTTTGCGGCTTACCAAAATCGACCGCATCCTCTCGGCCGACGGCGACTTTCAGCCCGTTGTCGCCAAAATGCGTGATCTGCGCGCGCTTGCCGAGCTGGTTGGTAGCTTCTTATCGGCCGAGCTCGCCCGCGAGGTCCGGGTCGGCAATCTCAAGGACGGAAAGCTTGTCTTGATCGCCACCCATTCCGCAGCGGCGGCGAAACTGCGGCTGCTCGCCCCGGCGCTTACCCGGTTCCTGCTGGACCGGCGAACGCAGGTTAATTCAGTTTCGGTGAGGGTGCAACCAAACAAAGCCCGCGGCAGCTTGCCGGTCGAGAAGAAAAGCGTGCAATTCTCCACACATGCGCTGAAAGCGCTGCGCACCCTGCACGAGCGGATGTCGCCTTCGCCGGCGCGCGACGCCCTGGCGAAGATGCTGCGCCGCCACGGCGGCTTCAGGAAGAACTAGCCGTACTGAGTGACGAGCCGGGCGATCGCGGGCGGGGTGTCTTCGGCGCGCTCGAAAGTAACGACTTCCAGCACTTCCGGCTGGGCAAGGACCGCGCGCAGCAGCCGGTTATTGAGGGCGTGGCCGGATTTGTGCGCGTAGAAGGCGCCGAGCAGCGGCTTGCCCAGGAGATACAGGTCGCCGATCGCATCGAGCAGCTTGTGGCGGATGAACTCGTCCGCAAAGCGCAGGCCCTCGGCGTTGAGGACGCGATATTCGTCCAGCACGACCGCGTTATCGAGGCCGCCGCCGAGGGCGAGCCCGCTATCGCGCAGGTCTTCGACCTCGTGCATGAAGCCGAAGGTGCGCGCCCGCGCGATCTCCTTGAGGTAGGACGTTTGCGCGAAATCGATCTCCACCGCCTGCGTCGTGCGCTCGATGACGGGATGCCGGAATTCGATCGAGAAAGAAAGCTTGTAGCCGTCGAAGGGATCGAGACGCGCCCATTTGTCGCCGTCGCGCACTTCGACGCGGCGCTTGATGCGGAAGAAGCGCTTGGGCGCCGCCTGCTCCTCGATGCCGGCCTGCTGGATGAGCAGCACGAACGGCGACGCGCTGCCGTCCATGATCGGCAGCTCGGGTGCGTCGAGGTCGACAAAGGCGTTGTCGACGCCGAGGCCGGCCAGCGCCGACATCAGATGCTCGACGGTGTAGATCTTCACGCCCTCGCGCACCAGGCACGAGGACAAGCGCGTCTCACCGACAGAATCGGCGCGCGCCGGGATATCGACCGGCGAAGCGAGGTCGATGCGGCGAAACACGATGCCGGTCTCCGCCGGTGCGGGGCGCAGCGTAAGGCGCACCTTCTGGCCCGTATGCAGCCCGACGCCGGAGGCGGAAATCGATGATTTGAGACTGCGTTGCCGCAGCATTCTGGAATCCGTAATGCGAGCTCACAGTCTAGCAGAGGCGGCCACGCGCATCCGCCAGAGAAAGAAGCAGGACGCCTCCGGCAAGGGGGAGGCGTCCTGCGTTACAGCGGCGTCTAGTCGGCCTGCTTGCGCAGGAACGCCGGGATGTCGTACTTGTCGACGCCGCTCTGCTGCAAGGCCTCGACGGTGGAGGCGCGATTGCGCCGGATCACCGCAGGCACGGCATCGAGCTGCTGGTAGTCGACCGGGCCCGGCAGATTGTCGGTGCCGGTCTTCTGCGCGGCGACGTTGTTCAGCACGAGCTGCGGCTTCGGCTGCTGGCGCGCCGCGGCCATGCCGAGGCCCGTCGCCACGACGGTGACGCGCAATTCGTCGGCCAGCTGGTCGTCGTACACGCCGCCGTAGATGATGGTCGCGTCCTCCGCGGCGAAGGTGCGGATGATGTTCATCACTTCCTTCGTCTCGCGCAGCTTGAGGCTCGCCTTCGAGGCGGTGATGTTCACCAGCACGCCGCGTGCGCCAGCGAGGTTGACGCCTTCGAGCAGCGGGCAGGCGATCGCCTGCTCGGCGGCGATGCGCGCGCGGTCGATGCCGCTCGCCATGGCGGAGCCCATCATCGCCATGCCCTGCTCGGACATCACGGTGCGCACATCCTGGAAGTCGACATTGACCAGGCCCGGGTTGTTGATGATCTCGGCGATGCCGGCGACGGCATTGTTCAGCACGTCGTCCGCCGCGCGGAAGGCGTCCTCCTGCGTCACGTCTTCGCCGAGCACCTCCTCGAGCTTGTCATTGAGGATCACGATCAGCGAATCGACATGCGGCGCCAGCGCCTCGAGGCCGGCTTCGGCGATCTTCATGCGCTTGGACCCTTCGAAGGTGAACGGCTTGGTGACCACCGCGACGGTCAGGATGCCCAGCGAGCGCGCCACCTCGGCGATCACCGGCGCGGCGCCCGTGCCGGTGCCGCCGCCCATGCCGGCCGTGATGAACACCATGTGGGCGCCGGCCACGGCCTCCTCGATGCGATCCCGGTCGGCGAGCGCCACGGTGCGCGCCTCCTCCGGCTTGGCACCGGCGCCGAGCCCGCTCGTGCCGAGCTGGATCTGGTTGCCGGACTTGTTGCGCGAGAGCACCTGGGCATCGGTGTTCACCGCGATGAACTCCACGCCCTGCACGCCCTGGTCGATCATGTGATTGACCGCGTTGCCGCCGGCGCCGCCGACGCCGATCACCTTGATCACCGGCCCTGTTACCTGGCTGTCTACGATTTCGAACATGTTGTTGTCTCCTTGCCTGTTTTTTTAATGACGACTAGAAATTGCGTTGAAACCACTCCCGCATGCGCCCCACAACGGCCGTTACCGAGCCGCTCTGGCGCGAAAGCTTTCCTTGGTTGAGCTGCGATACGCCCTCGAGCAGCAGCCCGACGGCCGTCGCGTAGCGCGGGGCGCGCACGACCTCCGCCAAGCCGCCGGCATAGCGCGGCATGCCGATGCGCACCGGCATGTGGAAGATCTCCTCGCCGAGCTCGACCATGCCCTGCATCACCGCCGAGCCGCCGGTGAGCACCACGCCGCTCGAGAGAAGCTCCTCGAAGCCGGACTCGCGCAGCACCTGCTGCACCAGCGAGTAGAGCTCCTCGACGCGCGGCTCGATCACCTCGGCCAGCGTCTGGCGCGAAAGCGAGCGCGTGCCGCGCTCGCCGATTCCGGGCACCTCGAGCATCTGGTTCGGGTCGGCGAGCTGCCGCAGCGAGACGCCGTGGCGAAGCTTGATGTTCTCCGCGTCCGCCGTGGGCGTGCGCAGCGCCATCGCAATGTCGTTGGTGATCTGGTCGCCCGCGATCGGGACCACCGCGGTGTGGCGGATGGCGCCGTGCGTGAAGACGGCGATGTCGGTGGTGCCGCCGCCGATGTCGAGCAGGCAGACGCCGAGCTCCTTCTCGTCCTCGGACAGCACCGCGCGCGCCGAGGCGAGCGGCTGCAGGATCAGGTCCTTCACCTCGATGCCGCAGCGGCGCACGCACTTGATGATGTTCTGCGCGGCCGACACCGCGCCGGTCACGATGTGCACCTT
>DATDCR010000496.1:0-6197 GCA_036524215.1 Burkholderiales bacterium | reverse complement strand
AAAGCGTCGCCGCGCGAAGAAGACGGCAACCGCACTGCCGACGAGCGCGTAGGCCGCCAGCACAGCCGTGTGGAGCGCCACGTGCTCCGGCCACTGACCGGCGACGAGCGGCCGCACCATCTCGACGCCATGATAGAGCGGGAGCAGCTGCGCGACGGCGAGCATCGGCTTCGGCAGCTGCTCGGCCGGGAAGAAGACGCCGGAGATCATCGTCATCGGCGTCATGATGAGCGTCATGTAGAAGCTGAAGAAGTCCCAGTTCCTGGCGAGCACCGTCATGATGAGCCCGACGCCGGCGAACGCGAGGCCGATGAGGAAGGCCACCGGCAGCACGAGCACGACGATGGGCGAGGCGGCCAGCCCGAACACGGCGATGACGGCCAGGATCGTCGAGCCGGAAAGCCAGGCTTTGCTCGCCGCCCATATGATCTCGCCCGCCACCACGTCGTCGATCGTCACCGGCGCGTAAAGGATCGCGTCCCAGGTCTTCTGGCCATGCATGCGCGAGAAGCCGGAGAACATCGCCTCGAACGAGGCGGTGAACATGGTTGCAGAGCAGAGCGTGCCGGCGGCGAAGAAGGCGATGTACGACATGCCCTGCACGGAGGGCAGCAGCACGCCCAGGCCATAGCCGAGGCCGAACAGCATGATCAGCGGATCGGCGAGGTTCGTCAGCACGGAGGCGACGACGAGCTTGCGCCAGACGAGGAAATTGCGCCGCCAGACCGAGAACCAGCGCATCAGTCTCTGCCTTTGGGCATCTAGTCCCGGAGGTCCCGCCCGGTCAACTTGAGGAACACGTCCTCCAGGCTGGCGGGCCGGTGCAGATAGGAAAGCTCGCCCTTGCCTTTCAGGCTGGCGAGCACGGGCGCGATATCGGTCGCATAGACGAACACGCTGTCGCCGGCGCGCTCGACGCGCGGCGCGATGCCGCGCGCCTGCTCCATCCATTGCTCGAACCCCTCGCCGTGCACTTCGACCACCTGGGGCTCGATGTGCTGGGCGATCAGCGCGCGCGGCGTGCCGCTGGCGATGACGCGACCACGGTCCATGATGGCGAGGCGATGGCACAGCCGCTCGGCCTCCTCCATGAAATGCGTCGTCAGGACCAGCGTCTTGCCTTCGTGCGTCAGCCGGCGCAGCCGCTCCCAGATCAGGTGGCGTGCCTGCGGATCGAGTCCCGTCGTAGGCTCGTCGAGAATGAGGAGCTGCGGATCGTTGATCAGCGCGCGCGCGAGCGTGAGCCGCCGCTTCATGCCGCCTGAGAGGGCGCTGATGCGGGCGTCCTCGCGCCCGGCGAGTCCGGCGAATTCGAGCAGGCTGGGCAGCTTCGCTTCGATCTGGCGGGGCGGCAGGTCGAAGTAGCGGCCGAACACCAGCAGATTTTCCGCGACGGTGAAATCGGGATCGAGATTGTCGAACTGCGGCACGACCCCGATGCGCTGGCGCGCCTCGCGCGCGCGGCGCGGCACCGGCTCGCCAAGGAGCTCGATCTCTCCGGCATCGGGATGCGTGAGGCCGAGGCAGAGGCGAAGCGTGGTGGTCTTGCCGGCGCCGTTCGGCCCGAGCAGGCCGAAGCACTCGCCCGGCTCGACGTCCAGATCCAGGCCGCTCACCACCTCCAGATCGCCATAGCGCTTGCGCACGCTGCGCGCGCGAAGGACTGTCATTCCTGGTGCGTGCGCACCAAGCGGCGCAAAACCTGAAGCTTGCGGTGGAAGAAATGATCGGCGCCGGGGATGACGACGACCGGCAAGTCCTGTGGCCGCGCCCAGTCCAGCACGGCGGCGAGCGGCACGGTCTCGTCGAGCTCGCCATGAATCAGGAGCGTGCCGGCCTGCACCGGCGCCAGCTTGAAACGCGTGACGGCGACGCCGACCAGCACCAGGCGCTCCGCTTTCACGCGCAGCGAGAGCTGCGCCTGCACGCCGGCGCCGAAGGAAAAGCCAGCCAGCGCAAGGCGCTCGGGCTTCAGATGAGCGACGATGGCGGCGAGGTCCTCGAGCTCGCCTTTGCCTTCGTCGTGCCTGCCCTCGGTGCCGCCAACGCCGCGGAAGTTCGGACGCCACGCCTCGTAGCCCAGCTCGACGAACGCGCGGGCAAGGGTCTGCACGACCTTGTTGTCCAGCGTGCCGCCGTACAGGGGATGCGGATGCGCGATCAGCGCCGCGCCGCGGGCCGGCGCATCCGGTGCATCGACGGCGCATTCGATGCGCCCTGCCGGCCCGGCGACGAATTCCTTGCGGGTGGTCGACCTCACATCTTCAGGCGCTCGACGATGCGCCCGTGCTTCACGTGCTCCTCGAGGATCTCGTCGATGTCGGCGCGGTCGACATAGCTATACCAGACGGCTTCGGGGTAGACGACGATGCAAGGCCCTTCCTCGCAACGATCGAGGCAGCCTGCCTGGTTGATGCGGACCTTGCCCGCGCCGGACAGGCCGAGCTCCTTGACGCGCTTCTTCGCGTACTCGCGCAGCTCGCTCGCGCCCTTGTCGTTGCAGCAAACCCGCCCGCCTTCGCGCTGGTTGCAGCAGAAAAAGACATGCCTCGCGTAGTAGGACATGCGCCATTTTAACCGAGGGGTTCGCGCCGCCTTCCCGCCAGGAAGATCAGGTACGCGAGCGCGGCGAACGCCCACAGCGTGCTGACCAGCCGCGTGAGCCCATTGAAGTTGAGGAAATGGCCCTGTTGCCACAGCTTGAGCGTGGCTGCGAGATACGCGTTCGGCGGCGCGAGATTGACGAGCACCGTCGCCGCCATGATCGACACGGCGGCGACGGCAAGCCTTGCCATGCGTGGCAGCGCCGTCGCGGCGAGCGCCACCAGCAGGCCGGCGAAGAGGCCGATCTGCGCACCCGGCGTCAGCCAGACGAAGACGTTGTGCGCCTGCATGATGATGGCGAAGGCGGCCACCTTCACCGCGAGCGCGCAGGCGACGAGCCCCAGAAACATCAGGCGGGCCGATCGCGCCGGCTTGATGAGGGCGGAAAGAAGGAGCGCCACGCTGACGAGATTCGCCGCCGCGGTCGCTGCTTCGATGGCGACGAAGAATTCCGGCGCGCGCGCACGCCCCACGCTGCCCGACAGCAGATCGCGCAGGTCGCCGGCCGCGAACAGCAGGGTCGCCGGATTGAGCTGCGAAAACAGCCACAGCCCGAGGAGCACCAGCCCCGCGTCGATCTCCGCGCCGGGCAGGAAGGCGGCTGCGCGCACTCGCCGCAGCGGCCCCTCGCGCACCATGGGGGCGGTGAAGACGCCGATGGCGGCGCCGCAAGCGGCGCCGGCGAGGTTGCACAGGACATCCAGGTTGGTCGCGACTCGCGCCGGCAGATAGCTTTGCGCCGCCTCGAGCCCGAGTGAAAGCACGGCCGCGCTGGCAAGCGCAGCGCCGAAGGCCGCCAGGCGGTGCAGCGGCGGCTCGAGCGCCAGCACGCAAAGCAAGCCGTAGGGCAGGTAGCCGAGCACATTTGCCGCGATGTCGAAGGCGGTGACATAGCGTGGCCATGCCGAGCCGAGATACGCGAACGGCGAAAGGCCGTGGTCGCGCCAGCCTTCGAGCGGATACAGGGAAGCGTACGCGGCCAAAAGCACATACACCGCGAAGAGGATTCGCGCGAGCGGCGACGGCGCCGGCCGGTTAGCGGCGACCGCCGTGGGGATGAGCCTGCGCTACGGCACGCTCGCGGGGCAGCAGCGATCCGACGACCATGCCGAAGATCGACAAGAGAAGGCCGACCAGCGGCGGCGGCACGGTGGCCTCGGCGGCGGTCAAGGCGGCGATCAGCCAGCCGGCCAGCCCGAACACCGCCGACAAGACGGCACCCACGTTGTTGGCGCGCTTCCAGAACACGCCGGCGGCGAGCGGCACCAGCGCGGCGACCAGCGTCACGGTGTACGCGTTCTGCACCATGTCGTACATCGTCTGCTTCGAATTCAGCGCGAAAAGCAGCGCCGCAAGCGTGAACGTGACGAGCATGATCCGCAGGGTAAGCATGAACTGGCGATCGCTCATATGCGGCGCGAGCGGCCGGATGATGTTCTCGGTGCAGAGCGACGTCGGCGCGATGATGGCGCCGCTCGCGGTGGAGAGGATCGCCGAAAGCAGCGCGCCGAAGAACAGCACCTTGATCCACATCGGGGTGTGCGCGAGGATGAAGCTCGGCAGGATGCGCTGCATGTCGCGCGCATCCTCGGCATGCAGAAGGCTGCCGAGGCCGGGGTCGATGAGGAGCGCGGCAACGACGATGTAGATCGGCACGAACACGAAGCAGAAATAGACCATGCCGCCCAGCAGGCTGCCGGCGATCGCCGTGCGCTCGTCCTTCGCGGAGGTCACGCGCTGGAAGATGTCCTGCTGCGGGATCGAGCCGACGGCGAGCGTCAGGAATGCCGTCGCGAAGGCGAACCATTCCTTCGCGCCGCCCTTCGGCCAGAACTCGAAGCGGCCGGCCTCCGCTGCGCTGGCAACGACCCTGGCCGAGCCGCCCGCCATGTCGCCGACGACCCAGGCGACGAGGCCCAGGCCGACGATGATCATCACCGACTGGAAGAGGTCGGTCATCGCCACGGACCACATGCCGCCCCAGATGGTGTAGGCGAGCACGATGGCGCCGCTGATGAGGATGCCGGTGCTGAGCGAGACCGCGCCATCGGTCAGCGTCGAGAAGACGAGGCCGAGCGCGGTGAGCTGCGCGGCGGTCCAGCCGAGGTACGAGATGGCGATGATGACGCTCGTGCCCAGTTCCATCGTGCGGCCGTAGCGCTTGCGATAGAAGTCGCCGATGGTGAGCAGATCCATGCGGTAGAACGCGCGCGCAAAGAAGATGGCGACGATCACGAGGCACATGGAGGAGCCGAACGGGTCGGCGATGACGCCGCCCAGGCCGCTCTTCGAGAACTCGACCGACACCGAAAGCACGCTTTCAGCGCCGAACCAGGTGGCGAACACGGTGGCCGTGTTCATGTAGAGGGGCAGGCTGCGGCCGGCGACGACGTAGTCCTTGGAATTGTGCACGCGGCGCGCGGCCCACAGGCCGATGCCGATGGTGATCGCGAGGTAGAGGACGACGAAGGCGATCAGCATGCGCGCGTGATCATAACGGCTCGTTCAGAGGAAGCGCACCGCCATGAACACGACTGCGGCGAGCGCGACGATCACCAGCACGCCGAGAAGATCGTTGCGCCGCGAGTTTTCGGCGGCGAGGCGCGTCACGGCCACCGTCAACGCGCCAAGGCGATCTTCGGTGAGGGTCCGGTGCACGAGCCGCGGCAGCTGCGGCAGCGTGCTCGCCCAGTACGGCGCTTCATGCTCCAGGGTGCGCAGGAATCCGCGCCAGCCGACCTGCTCGCTCATCCAGCGCTCGAGGAAGGGCTTGGCGGTGGTCCAAAGGTCCAGGTCCGGATCGAGCTGCCGGCCGAGGCCCTCGATGTTGAGCAGCGTCTTCTGCAGCATGACGAGCTGCGGCTGGATCTGGACGTTGAAGCGGCGCGAGGTCTGGAAAAGGCGCAGCAGCAGCTTGCCGAAGTAGATTTCCTTCAGCGGACGCGCGAACACCGGCTCGCATACCGCGCGGATCGCGGCTTCGAACTGGTCCAGGCGGGTGCCCGGCGGCACCCAGCCGGCGTCGAGGTGCGCTTGCGCGACGCGCCGGTAGTCCCGGTTGAAGAAGGCGAGGAAGTTCTGCGCGAGGTAGTTCTGGTCCACCTCGGTGAGCGTGCCCATGATGCCGAAGTCGAGCGCGATGTAGCGCCCATCGTCGCCGACGAAAATGTTCCCCGGATGCATGTCGGCATGGAAAAAGCCGTCACGAAACACCTGGCTGAAGCAGATCTCCACCCCGGCGCGGCCCAGCGCCTTGAGATCGTGGCCTTTCTCGCGCAGCACGGCGATCTGCGACACCGGCACGCCGTGCATGCGCTCCATCACCATCACGCGCTGCGAGCACAGATCCCAGTACACCTCGGGCACGGCGAGCAGCGGCGAGTTGAGGAAGTTGCGCCGCAGCTGGCTCGCGTTCGCGGCCTCGCGCATCAGGTCGAGCTCCTCGTCGAGGTGGCGCGCGAATTCCGCCACCACCTCGCGCGGACGCAGCCGCCGGCCGTCGGCGGACAGGCGCTCGACGAGCGCGGCCGCGCTCTCGAGCAGCGCCAAGTCGCGTGCCACCTGGCCTTCCACGCCGGGACGCAGCACCTTGA